>CAYMMC010000275.1:0-4841 GCA_964391125.1 uncultured Akkermansia sp. | reverse complement strand
AGCTGGCCCAGGCCCGCTTCCAGGGCGCCCACGTCGCCGCCATCGCCAGGAAGCTGCACGGCTGAGGCGAAGCCCCCCTACGCCCCGGCCGCGTCGCCCGAATTCCCGTCGCGCCGCGCGCCGACCGAGCGGCGCCGCCGGAACGTCGCGGCGGCGGCGAGGAGGGCGGCCAGCCCCATGGCGACGGAGAAGGCGTCGCCAACTCTGGCGTAGACGGTCGCGGGCGGATCGATGGGCACGGCCAGGGTGGCGGGCAGGCTGCCGCGGATGTAGGTCGAGCCCGTGCCGGGATCCCGCAGGATGCGGGGTCCAGACTCGCGGCCGGTGCGGTCGTAGACGCTGCCGCGCTCGTCGATGAAACCGCTCACCCCCGTGTTCGCCGCCCGGATCATGGGGCGCCGGAACTCGATGCAGCGGAACAGCGCGTTGTCGAAATGCTGCTGGGGCTGGGCGCTGTCGAGGAACCAGCCGTCGTTGGTGACGTTGACGAAGATCTGCGGTCCCGGACGCAGGAAGCGGCGGGCCAGGCGCGGCACGGTGTCCTCGAAGCAGATCAGGGGCACGATCCCGATCTCGCGCCCGTCCTTCTCCACGGCGAGGGGCTCGTAGACGTCCCCTGCGGTGAAGTCCTGCGCGATGACGCCGCCCGCGATCCACTCGAAGAGGGGGAATCTCCCCCTGAGGGGGATGTATTCGCCGAAGGGGACCAGATGGGTCTTCCGGTGAACCTGGTGGGATGCGGTGTCCCCCCTCATGATCATGAGGGTGTTGTAGATCTCGCTGTGCTCCAGGTTCGTGTCCTCGAGTCCGGAGAGGAAATGGAAGTCGTCCCCCTTGAGGATGTGGTCGTTCAGGTATTCCTGCACCCAAGGGGCGGAGAAGACGCCCGGCACGGCGGTCTCGGGCCAGAGGACGAGGTCGTGGGGGGACGTCTCGACGAAGGCGCGGGTGAGGTCGCGGTAGCCGAAGATCACCTTCTGGCGCACTGCGGGGTCGTCGGACCACTTCTCCTCCAGAGGGACGTTGAACTGGAGGACCCGGGCGCGGAGATCGACGGTCTCGCCCGGAGGCCGCAGAAGGGCGGAGAGCCCGAAGAGGAACAGGCCCGCGACCGTCGCGGCGGCGGCGGCGAGGTCGAGATGGGGCTGGAGCTTCCGCTTCGAGCGCAGCTCCCGGACGATCCTGACGCAGGTGCAGAACAGCACCGTGCCGACGAACATCAGGAGGAAGCCGTAGCCGGCGACGCCGACGACCTCGGCGAACTGCACGAGGACGAGCTGGTCCTTGAGGGCGACGCCGAGCCCGTTCCAGCCGAAGCCGGTGAAGACGATCCCGCGAAGCCATTCCAAGCCGCACCAGGCCGCTCCGTTGAGGAAGGCGGCGCGGAGCACGGCGAAGGACTGCGCGAAGTGGCGGCGCCTCCCCGTCGCCTCCTCCGCGACGGACGGATCCCATCGCCCCGCCGTCGCGGCAAAGGCGCCGAAGACGGCGAAATAGAGCCCGAGATAGGCCGCCATGCCGACAAGCGCCCCGATCCCGGCCCAGACCGTGCCCGCGACCCGCGAGATCCCGGTGATCCAGGAGACGTTGATCGCGAAGAAGACGAAGCCGGCGAGATAGCCGAGGAGGAAGCCGTGCCTCCACCTCGCCCGCCCGGGCTTGCGGGCTTCGGAGAACCATAGGGCCGCGAGCAGCGGAGAGGCCCAGATCCAGACGAGCCAGCCTTGGTTCCACGGCGCGTAGCAGAGCGCGAGGAGGACGCCGCCGAGGATCGCGGCGCCCGCGGGCCAGAGGCGGCGGAGCCGCCCCGGAGCCGGGGAGGCGGGTTGGGAGGATCGCAGGGACACGGAGGGAGAATGGACACGCCTTCGCGGCGGCGGTCAAACGTCCCGTGGCGACGGGGCGGTCGCGGCCCGGCCCTTCCTCAATCCCGTTCCGGCAGCGCGACCGAGGCGGTTGCCAGGGCGGCGATGCCCTCGCGCCGTCCCACGAAGCCCATGGCTTCGTTCGTGGTCGCCTTGATCCCGACGTCGGACGGGGCGATGCCGAGGGCGGCGGCGATCTTCTCCTTCATGGCCGGGACGTGGGCCATCAGACGCGGCTCTTCGGCGACGAGGGTGCTGTCGATGTTCTCGATGCGCCCGCCCGCCGCGGCGACGCGCTCGGCGGCCTTTTCGAGGATGGCGAGGCTGTCGATGCCCTCGATGGAGGCGTCGGTGGGCGGGAACCAGTAGCCGATGTCGGGCTCGCCGACGGCGCCGAGGACGGCGTCGGCGATGGCGTGGGAGAGGACGTCGGCGTCGGAATGCCCCGCGAGCCCGCGGTCGTGGGGAACGGTGACGCCGCCGAGGACGAGGGGACGCCCCTCCGCGAAGGCGTGGACGTCGTATCCGATGCCGCTGCGGTATCTCATCGCGTCAGACCAGCCCTCCGAGGTCGAGGTTTCCGTTGCTGGCGACGATCCCCGACTTGTCGGGATGGCCCGCCGAGGGCGTGAGGACGACCGAGCCGCCCCCGCGCTCCAGCAGGAGCTGTCCGGCGGCGATGTCCCAGAGACTGATGGATTCCTCGACGTAGGCGTCGAGCCGTCCGCAGGCGATGTAGGCGAGGGCGAGGGCCGCGCTGCCCATCATGCGCGTCTTGCGGACGCGGTGGGCGATGGACTGGTAGCGGGCCAGCCCGGCGTCGATCGACGCCGAGGACTTCGAGAAGCCCACGGTGACGACGGCCTCGGCCGGATCGGTTCGGTCGCTGGGGCGGATGGGCTTGCCGTTGCGCGTCGCGGGACCTTCGAAATCGACGGCGAAGAGCTCGTCCATCATCGGGTCGTAGATCGCCCCCAGCTTCAGCTCCCCGGCGCGGCGCATCGCGATGGAGACGCAGAAGTGGGGGATGCCGTAGAAGTAGTTCACCGTCCCGTCGATGGGATCGACGATCCATTGCGTCTCGCTGCCCTGGTCCCCCGCGATGCCCTCCTCGCCGTAGATGGCGTGGCCGGGAAAGGCGGCGAGGAGGAGGCCCTCGATGAGCCTCTGGCTCTCGACGTCGAGGGCCAGCTTGATGTCGTGGGGGTGCAGGGCGTCGACGTCGAGCTCGGTTTCGAAGTTCGTGCGCAGCAGCGCCCCTGCTTCGCGGGCGGCGCGGCAGGCGTGATCCAGTTCGGGGGACATGGGGCGGTCTCTCGCTCGGAAAATCAATGCGCGTGGCAGAATTCCTCGAAGCGGTCGAGGCCCTTCTTGATGACGTCGAGGCTGGTCGCGTAGCTCAGCCGCACCGAGTGGTCGTGCCCGAAGGCGAGGCCCGGGACCGCCGCGACCTGGTAGCGGGAAAGCAGCTTCTCGCTGAGGTTCGTCGAATTGAGCCCCATCTTGGTCGTGTCGACGAGGAAGTAGAAGGCGCCCTCGGGCTCCACCACCTCGATGTTGCGGATCTTCTGGAGGCGGCTCAGCATGTACTGGCGGCGCATGTCGTATTCCTCGACCATGTCGTTGACGAAGCTCTGGTCCCCCTGGAGGGCGGCGAGGGCGCCGTATTGGGCGAAGGTCGTGGGGTTCGAGGTGGTGTGGCTCTGGATCGTGTCGATGGCCTCGGCGATCTCCGGCGGGGCGGCGGTGTAGCCGAGGCGCCAGCCGGTCATGGAGTAGACCTTGCTGAAGCCGTTGATCGTGATCGTGAGCTTTCTCGCCGCCTCGCTGATCGAGGCGGTGGAGACGTGCTTCCTGCCGTTGTAGACGAGCTTCTCGTAGATCTCGTCGGAGAGGATGATGATGTCCTCCGACGCCGCCACCTCGACCAGCGCCGCCAGCTCGTCCTGCGTGTAGACGGAGCCGGTCGGGTTGTTGGGGCTGTTGAGGATCAGCATGCGGGTGCGTCCGCTGATGGCGTCCTCGAACTCCTCGGCGGTGAACTTCCACTTGTTCTCGCGCTTCGTCTCCACCACGTAGGGCTCGGCGCCGGCGAGACGGGCCATGTCGGGATAGCTCGTCCAGTAGGGGGCCGGGATGATGATCTCGTCGCCGGGATCGCAGCAGGCGAGGATCGCGTTGTAGCAGGAATGCTTCGCCCCGCAGTTCACGGAGATCTGCTCCGGGGCGTATTCGACACGGTTCTCGCGCAGCAGCTTCTCGGCGATGGCCTTCTTCAGCTCGGGGATGCCCGTGGCCGCCGTGTATTTGGTGCGGCCGGCCTGGAGCGCCTCGATCGCCGCGTCCTTGATGTGCTGGGGCGTGTCGAAATCCGGCTCCCCGGCGCCGAAACTGGCGATGTCCTGTCCCTCGGACTGCATCTTTTTCGCCGTGGCGGTGATGGCGAGCGTCAGGGAGGGGGCGATCTGGGAGAATTTTTCGGCGATCAAACTCATGTCTGGTGGATGGGATTGGGGGATTCGCCCCAAGCCTGCGCAACCGTCCCTTGCACCGGTCGGTTCCACCGGATCACACGGAGCGGGCCGCGGAGGGCCGGGCTTCACTAAATGGTATCACCCGCATCGACGGGGATTTGGTGATGGCTCGACCGCAACTCCGTGAACAATGCGGATGGTTCCACTAACCGATTTGAAGCCGGATTCAAGCGAAATGCGAGGGCCGATGGATTTTGTGGGGTCGCCGCGGCCGTCGGGAATCCATCGCCGCTTGCGGACCGGCGGCGCAGGCGCTATCTCTCCGCGCATGCCCGCCGCTCCGAAATGCTACGCCTTCCTCGGCACCGACGAGGCGCTGGTGAAGGAGGCCGCCCTGAAGCTCGCCGAGAAGCTCGCGCCGAAGGACAACGAGTTCGGCCTCGAGATCGTGAGCGGGGCCGCCGAAAACGCCGCACAGGCCGCCACCGTCGTCGCCCGCGCC
>CAYMMC010000274.1:0-4844 GCA_964391125.1 uncultured Akkermansia sp. | reverse complement strand
CAGTAGTGGGTGAGGTGGGCCAGCCCCGCTTCCCTCGCGGCCTGGAAGTCGGCGTAGCTCGCGGCGCTGTGGGCGGCCGAGGTGACGATGCCGAGCCGCTTCATCTCGGCAATGAAGGGGAGGGCGCCGTCCAGCTCGACGGCGAGGGAGACGAGGCCGACGGGGCAGATCCCGTGGAGGCGGCGGATCTCCTCGGCGTCGGGGCGGCGCATGTGGCGGGCGTCCTGGGCGCCCGCCTGGGCGGGGTTGAGGTAGGGGCCCTCGACGTGCAGGAAGGGGGCGCGGGCGAAGCGTTCGTGCTCCCGGTAGGCCGCCGCCGCCTTGGCCATGGCGATCTTGTGCTCGGGCGAGGCGGTCCAGGTGGTGGGCAGGAAGGTGGTGACGCCCTCGGCCAGCTTGGCCTCGGCGTGGGCCTCGACGGCTTCGAGGGTGGCGTAGGAGAGGTCGTAGCCCTTCGCTCCGTGGGTGTGGATGTCGATGAAGCCGGCGGCGAGGTAGACTTCGCCGCCCCCGTCGAAGACGACCTCGGCGCCCTCGGGCGGGCGGTGGCCCTCGTGGATCGCGGCGATCAGCCCGTCGTCGCCCAGCTCCACGGAGACGGGGCGAATGTAGTCGTTGGGCGAGACCAGGAGGACGTCGGCGAGAACGCGGGACATGGGGAAGCGGCGGAAGCGGCTTCGGAGTCTAAGGTTTCAGGCTCGAGCTTGCAAGTCCGCGACCCGAGTGGGCGTGCGGGAGCCTGGTGCTTCCTGGCGCAGGCTCTGTCAAGAAAGGTTGCCTGCCCCCCTGCGTTCAAGCTTCGAGGAGCACAGGGTGAGGCCGCTGCCCGGACGCGCCCGGGGAACCTCGACCTGACGGGTCCCGCATTGAGCGAAATTCGTCCGCGGAACCGAGGCGACGAGCTCGGTCTCGCATTGCCAGAAGTCGGGGTGGCGCCAACGGCGTTCCCGGCGGTCGCGGATGCGGCGTTGCTCTCCGCGGCAGTGGCAGGGAAGCGACGTGGTCCCTTCGGCGAGATCGCCCCTGCATCACCGGACTTTCGGGCCTTGCCTTGGCGGCGCGGACCGGGCAGAATCGGAAACCGTCCCGCCTTCGCCGAATGAAGTCTCCCGTCCCGCTTGTCCCGCTTGCCGCCTGCGCCTTGCTGCTTCCGGCCGCCTTCGCCGAGCCCGGGGAGCGGCCCCCCAACCTCCTCTTCGCCATCGCCGACGACTGGGGCCCCCACGCCGGAGCCTACGGGACGCCCTGGGTGGAGACGCCCGGCTTCGACCGCGTCGCGAGGGAGGGGGTGCTCTTCGCCCGCGCCTACACGCCGGTGGCCAAATGCGCGCCTTCGCGGGCCATCGTCCTGACGGGCCGCCACGCCTGGCAGCTCGAGGAGGCGGGCAACCACATGGCGGTCTTTCCCCCCAAGTTCAAGAGCTGGCCCGAGGTGCTGATGGAGCGGGGCTGGCACATGGGCCTCACCGGCAAGGGTTGGGGACCGGGCGTGGCGGAGGACGCCGAGGGCCGCCCGCGCCAGATCGCCGGCATCCCCTACAACCGGCGAAGGCTGGTTCCTCCCGCCGAGGGCATTTCTCCGAACGACTACGCCGCGAACTTCGTTGATTTCCTCGATGCCGCGCCCGAGGACAGGCCCTGGTGCTTCTGGTATGGATCGACCGAACCGCACCGTCGCTACGAATTCCAGGCCGGCGTGAGAAAAGGCGGCAAGTCGCCGAGCGACATCGACCGGGTGCCGGCGATGTGGCCGGACAGCGAAGCCGTCCGCCACGACCTGCTCGACTACGCCTACGAGCTGGAGCACGCCGACGCGCATCTGGTGAGGATGCTGGAGGAGCTGGAGCGGCGCGGCCTGCTCGAAGACACCGTCGTCATCGTCACTTCCGACCATGGAATGCCCTTTCCCCGGGCCAAGGGCTACGCCTATCCCGCCTCGAACCACGTCCCCCTCGCGATCCGCTGGCCTGCGGGGATCGCGGCGCCGGGACGGATCGTCGAGGACTTCGTCAGCTTCGTGGACATCGCCCCCACGGTCCTCGGCCTCGCCGGGATCCCGCCGGAGAGCAGCGGCATGGCCCCGATCACGGGGCGGAGCTGGCGTCCCCTGCTCGAAAGCGAGCGGGGCGGGCAAGTCGAGCCGTGGCGGGACCACGTTCTCGTCGGCAAGGAGCGCACCGACGTCGGTCGCCCCCACGACTGGGGCTACCCCATCCGCGGAATCCTGCGGGGCGACCACCTCTATCTGCGCAACTACGAGCCCGGGCGCTGGCCCGCCGGCAATCCCGAGACCGGCTATCTCGACACCGACGCCAGCCCCACGAAGACCGCCATTCTCGAGGCCGGGCGGGCCGACCGCGCCGACCCTCGCTGGCGGCTCAATTTCGGGATGCGGCCCGCCGCGGAGCTCTACGACCTGGCGGCGGATCCCGACGCCATCGAGAATCTGGCCGATGCGCCCGACTGCGGGGACCTGCGCCGACGGCTCGAGGCGGAGCTGACGGCCCGCCTTCAGGAGCAGGGCGATCCGAGGATGTTCGGGCGGGGCCGGGTCTTCGACGAGTATCCCATCCACACCGACAGGACGCGGAATTTCCACGAGCGCTTCCTGAACGGCCAGCTCGACAAGTCCGCCGCGGGCTGGGTGGATCCGAGCGATTTCGAGCCGGGACCGCTCCCGCAGGACCCTGTCGAGACGCCATGAAGACCCTGTGTGCCGCCGCCTTGCTCATGCTGGTTCCGTTCGTCCTTCCCGCGAAGGCCGAACGTCCGAACGTCCTCTTCATCGCCATCGACGACCAGAACGACTGGATCGGCCATCTCGGCGGCCACCCTCTGGCGAAGACGCCCCATCTCGACGCCCTCGCCGAGCGCGGGACGAGCTTTCTCAACGCCCATTGCAACGCGCCGCTCTGCAATCCCTCCCGCACCAGCCTGATGATCGGACTGCGCCCCACCACGACGGGGATCTACGGGCTTTCCCCCTGGTTCCGCAGGGTGCCTGGGCTGGAGGGCCGGGTCTCCCTGCCGCAGCATTTCGCGGCGAACGGCTACCGGACCCTCTCCGTCGGCAAAATCTTCCACGGCGGCAGCGGCGCTCCGCGCGGAGGAAAGGGGAAGGGAAAGGGAAGGGCGGCGGAACCCGCCGGTCCCAAGGAGTTCCAGACGAGCGGGCCGAATCCCGGCGTGGGCTCCAGGCCGCCGCGGAAGCTCGTCCCGCCCACGCCCATGGGCGACCATCCGCTGATGGACTGGGGCGCCTGGCCGCCGGACAACGACGACGCGCAGAAGGGCGACTATCAAGTGGCGAGCTGGGCCGTCGAGCAGATCGAGGCGGCGCCGGCCGACCGGCCCTTCTTCCTCGCGGCGGGATTCTTCCTCCCGCACGTGCCCTGCTACGCGACGCAGCGGTGGTTCGATCTCTATCCCGACGACGACAGCGTCCTGCCCGACATTCGGCGAAACGACCGGGACGACACCCCGCGCTTCTCCTGGAATCTGCATTGGAGCTTGCCCGAACCGCGCCTGAAGTGGCTCGAGGAGGCGGGGCAGTGGCGCAATCTGGTCCGCAGCTACCTCGCCTGCACCAGCTTCGTCGATGCGCAGATCGGACGCGTCCTCGCGGCGCTGGAGGAACGGGGGCTCGCGGAGAGCACGGTGGTGGTGGTCTGGGGCGACCACGGCTGGCATCTCGGGGAGAAGGGGATCACGGGGAAGAATTCGCTCTGGGAGCGGGGGACGAGGGTGCCCCTGATCTTCGCCGGCCCCGGCGTCGCCGCCGGGCAGCGCTGCGCCCAGCCCGCCGAGCTGCTCGATCTCTACCCGACCCTGGTCGAGCTCGCCGGCCTGCCTCCGCGGGACGACCTCGAGGGGATCAGCCTGGGGCCGCAGTTGCGGGACGCGGCGGCGAGGCGGGCGCGCCCCGCCGTGACCAGCCACAACCAGGGCAACCACGCGGTCCGGTCGGAGCGCTGGCGCTACATCCGCTACGCCGACGGCAGCGAGGAGCTCTACGACCTGCGGACGGATCCGAACGAATGGACCAATCTCGCGGGCGATCCGGCCCATGCGGGGACGATCGCCGCGCACCGAGAGTGGCTGCCGGAGGTGGACCGTCCGCCCGCGGCGGGGAGCGAGCATCGGATTTTGACCTACGATGCCGCGACCGGCGAGACGCGGTGGGAGGGCGCCCCCGTGGAGAAGCGGGGGCCGATCCCGCAGTGAGGGGGGGGCGCCGTGGGCGGGCGTGCCGCCGCGTCCGATCCGGTCGACGGAGCCGCCCCCGTTGCCGGTGGAGGTCTCGCCGAAGGGGGCGACGCGGTTGACGGGGTCGCGGCTGAGCCATCGCCCCATGCCGGGGTGCTAGTGGCGCCGGCCGAAATGGAGCAGCCCGGTCTCGGCGTCGCGGCGCTTGGTGGAGAAGCCCCACTCGAAGGCGGCGGCCTCGGAGCCGGTGGCCACGGCGGCAGCCGGCCGGGCATGGGACGGGAGAAGCCGCGCCGTCAGGAGCAATGGGAGTGCTTGGGTCAAGGGCGGACGGTTGCGGGACCAGGGAAGGAAGGCGAAAAAGGGGCGGATGGCAAGCGGGAGGGGCAAAATCCTGCCGGACCGGGCGCTCGACAGGGGCTGGCCTCGGCCCGGCGGAGGGGATCGGATGTTGGCAGCTCAAACCCGATATTTGTTGTTCTGATAGAGTCAAGAATTGTCACCTTCTCTGAAAGAACCGGTCAAGCGCCAAACGGCGGTATTTCTTCAACTATGCATAGTGCGGAATTCTGCTTGGTGATTGTTCGCTCTCGCGCCCGGCGAGAGCCGAGCGCAGCGAGTCAGCCTGCCGCCCCGGC
>CAYMMC010000273.1:0-4846 GCA_964391125.1 uncultured Akkermansia sp. | reverse complement strand
AGGGTGCTGGTCCGCTTCGCTCCGGAGGACGTCGGCCGCATCGTCGTGGAGCGGGGCGTCGCGAAGACGGTCCTGGCCAAGCGGGACGGGGCCTGGTTCTTCGCCGAACCCGAGGAGGACCGCGTCGATCCCGCTCTCGCCCTCGCCCTGGTCGACCGGCTCAACCACCTCGACATCGTGGACGACCTCGGAAAGAGCGGCGGAGCGCCCGAGGCGACGCCGCTCGGCCTCGAGGGCGACCGCGCCATCCGCGTGACCCTCTCGGGGGCCGGCGGGGAAGGGGGCGCGAAGATGGCGGAGACGCTCGTCATCGGCCTGGAGGCTCCGCGAACCGGGTCGGTCTACGCCCGGCGGGAAGGCCGGGATCCGGGGACCTTCGTCGTCGACGGCAATCTGCGCCCTTGGCTGGAAAGCCCGCTTCAGGCCCTGCTCGACCGCAGACTGCTCTCCGCGCCCGTCGGCGCCGTGACGCAGCTGGTGATCCGGCAGGCCTCCGGCGAGATCGCGCTGCAGCGGCGCGTCGTGCCGCCGCTGCAGGACTGGGCGCTCTCCTCCCCCTTGGTGAGCTGGGCGGATCGCGAGGCCATGGACCGCCTCCTCACCGCCATCGGGGGCCTGCAGATCGAGGAGGTGGCGAAGGACGCCGAAGTCTCCGCGGAGATTCCGAATCCGCTGCCGCCAGGCGCCGCCGTGCTCCAGATGCAGATCCACGGAGTCCCGCAGCCGCTCACGATCTACCTGCGCCAGGTCGCCGAAGCCGAAGGCGGTCCGTCCGTCCTCGAGGCCCGGGTCTCCGACCGGCCCGCCGTCTATCGGCTGAGGAGCGACTTCCTCGCCTCCGCCCTGCCGGATTCCCCGAACGATCTCCGCGACCGCACGCTCGCCCGCCTGCCGCTCGACTACATGGACTCCATCAAGATCCAGAGCATCGTCGACCCGCTGGTCGATCTGCGGGCCGAGCGGAACGGGCCGAACGTTTCCTGGAAGGTGGTCCTCAACAGCAAGCTCGTCCCCGCCAACGGCGCGGAGGTCGCCGCCCTCGTCTCCGCCGTGAACGAAGCCGCGATCCAGGACTTCGTCTCGGACGACGCGACCGATCTGGCCGGCTACGGGCTCCAGCCGCCCCAGCGGCGCATCCTCTTCCATCTCAAGCTGCCCGGCGAGCCCGCCGCCGACGGCCGCCCCGGCCAGGCCAGGGATCTGATCCGGACCCTGAACCTCGGCTGGAAGGAGGGCGAGGCCCGGCGGCTCTACGCCAACTTCGACGACGAAACGCACGTCTACGAGCTCGACCCGACCTTCCTCAACCTGATCCCGACCCATCCGGTGAAGTGGAAGTCGCTCGGCGTCCTGACCTTCAACCCCATGCACCTCCGCTCCATCACCCGGGAGATGCCGGAGAGGGAAATGCTGAAGCTCGACTACTACTACCGCGAGGACCGCTGGGAGGCCTCCCGCAACGGCGTCGACGTCACCCCCAGCCTCGACGTCGCCTCGGCCCGAAGGCTCCGAGACCGGCTCGGCTCGCTCTCGGCCACCGGCTGGTATCTCTCCCTCGGCAGCGCCTACGAGGCGCTCAACGCCCCCACCGCCACCTTCCGGATCGTCGTCGCCGAACTCGACCGCGCCACGAACGAGTCCAAGGACGCGACCTACCTGCTCACCCTCGCGCCCTCCGCCGCGAATCTCTACTTCGGCCGCATCGCCAAGCTCGCTCCCATCGGCGTCGCCGAATCCGACCAGGCCGAGGGCTCGCCCGACGTGTTCTTCCTCGACCACGAAACCTACCGCGATCTCATTCGTCCGGTGACGACCTCGCGCCTGCCCGCGCCATGAAGAAATCGACTCTGCGCCTGTGCCGCCTGCCTTCGCTCCTCGCCGCATTTCTCCTCGCCGCCTGCGGCAACGAGCCGCCGACGAGCTCCGAGGCCGGAGCGTCGGAGACGGTGGAAAACGCGGCCGCGGCGGTCGATGCGGCGTCAGCCCCTGCCGTCCCCGCCCTTCCGCCGCCCGACTTGGACGCCGTCGGCGTCTACGCCCAGATCTGCGCGGCCTGCCACGGGGCGGCGGGGGAGGGGAATCCCGCGCTGCACGGTCCCTCCATCGCCGGGCTCCCGGTTTGGTACATCGACGAGCAGCTTCGGAAATTCCGTTCCAGCGCCCGGGGCTTCCATCCCGAGGATCTGCCCGGGCAGCAGATGCGCGCCATTTCCCTGACTCTGACCGACGAGCAGATCGCCGAGGCCGCCGCCGCCGTGGCGGAGATGCCGATGCATCCCACGGCCGAGCCGGCCGCCCCCGGTTTCGACCTCGAGGCGGCGCGCTACCGCTACGCCAACGAGTGCATGGAATGCCATCGCTACAACGGCCGCGGCGAGATCGCCTTTCGCAGCGCGCCCTTGGTGTCCCTCGATCCGCCCTACCTGCGGCGCCAGCTCGAGAACTACCGCAGCGGCCTCCGCGGCTCCAGCGAGGGCGACCTCTACGGCGCCAAGATGGTCGCGTGGACCGAGCGCTTCACCGACGAGGAAATCGAGCTCTTCGTCGGCTACATCGGCGCCCTGGCCCACGGGGACGACCCGCGTCCGGCGCGGGAGCGCTGAGCAGCTCCGGGGGCGGGGGATCTCCGGCGGCGGCGCCCATCCGATGAATGGGTTGATGCGGCATGATGGATGAGGGGGCACGCAGTGCTTTGGAGTGCGGCACTCCGCGCCGCTTTGGATCGAACACGGCAAGAAGGCACGAAGCTTCCCTCGTCCCCCGCAGCTCCCCCGACGTCCGAATCCAAAGCGCCGGGAACCGGGCGCTCCATGGCGCTTCGCCTCACTTCCGCACCGCGTAGAGCATGTTGTCGGTGCGGAGGTAGAGGGTCCCGTCGGCCGGGACGATGGAGGAGCGGATGTTCACGCTCTGCGATTCTCCGAAGGTGGTGGCGTTCAGCACCTCCCCGCCGTCGGGACCGGCGCTGAAGACGAAGACTTCGCCGAGGTGGCTCATCAGGTAGATCTTGCCGTCGACTCCGGTGGGGGAGGCCTCCAGCTTCACCTTCGCGTCGATGGGCTTGCTCCAGGCGACCTGGCCGGAGACGGGATGGACGCAGGAGAGGAACTTGTTGCGGTCGTTGAGAATGTAGAAGTAGCCGTCGTAGAACAGCGGGGTGGGCACGTCGGTGGTGACCTGCTTGCCCTCGCTGACCCAGAGCTTCGAGGAGTCGGGGAGGCTGCCGTCGCCCCCGGCGGCGATGGCGTAGACCGGGTCGCCCTTCGGGGCGCAGACGAGGATCGTTCCCGCCCCGTAGACGGGGGAGGGGACGAGGCGCCAGTGGCCGATCTTGCCGGGGTTGTAGGTGCCCCAGCGCCACAGCTCGCGGCCGGTGGCCGGGTCGTGCCCGGTGAGGCAGTCGCCCCCGGAGACGACGATCTCGGGCCGCCCCTCGTGGACGATGGGGATGGGGGTGGAGAAGGCTTCGAGGGATTCCTGGACCGCGTCGGAGGGACGGACGTGCTTCCATTTGGTCTCGCCCGTGGCCGGATCCATCGCGAGGAGGAAGGACTCGATGGGGCCGTCCGTGCGGCCGCGGCCGTTCACGGGGACGTCGCGCTGGAGCACCTGCAGGTAGAGCAGGCCGTCGTAGAGCTGAGGCGAGCTGGAGAAGGTCCACTGGAAGGCGAAGTCGCCGTAGTCCTCCTCGATGTTGCGGTGCCAGAGGCGCGTTCCGTCGAAGTCGTAGGCGGCGAGATCGCCGTCGCCGCTGAAGAACCAGACCGTCTTCCCGTCGGTGACCGCCGAATTGCCCGCGTAGGTGCTGCGCTCGTCGATGCGGACGCCCTTGCCGAGGGCGTCGGTCCACACGACCGCGCCGGTCTTCGCGTCGATCCGCATCGCGACGACGGTGTCCTCCGCCTCGTCGGTGGAAGTGAGGAAGACGGCGTCCTCCCACACGATGGGCGTCGAGGCGCCTTCGCCGGGCAGCTCCGTGGCCCAGGCGACGCCGTCGGTCTTCGAAAAGACGGCGGGGAAGCCCTTCTCCTCCGAAGATCCGTTGAAATGGGGGCCTCGCCAGTTCGGCCAGTTTCCGGCGAGGAGGGGAGCGCCGGTTCCCAGGAGGAGGAGCGCGGCGAGAAGGACGGGGCGGGAGAGGGCTTTCATCGGGGATGATTTCATCGAAATTAAGGTTGGTCACTCGGAGCGCTTCTGTCAAGGTTCCTCGCCGACGCGACGGCGTCCCCGCCGGAATTGCTCCGCCTCCCCCCGCATGAAACAGCTTTGCCTCGTCCGCCACGCCAAATCGGATTGGAGCCATCCCGCCCTTCCCGACCACGACCGGGTCCTCAACGAGAGGGGGCGCCGCGACGGTCCCCGCATGGCGGCGGCGCTGCGCCTCCGGGGGATCGCGCCGGATCTCGTCGTGACGAGCACGGCGGCGCGGGCCGAGGCCACGGCGGCGATGCTGGCGGAGGGACTGGACTTTCCCGAAGACGGAATCCTGAGCCTGTCCGAGCTCTACCTCGCCCCGGCCCGCACCATCCTTCGAGTCGTCCAAGGGCTCGACGAAGCGGCGGACGCCGCGCTGGTCTTCGGCCACAATCCCGGCATGCACGAGGCCGCGAACCGGCTCGGCTGGGGCGGAGTGGATCGCTTCCCGACCCTGGCGGTGGCGTGGTTCAATCTGAGGGTCGACCATTGGGGGGAGGTCGAATGGGGGAGCGGAAGCCTCCGCGAGCTGCTCTACCCCCGGATGCTGGAAGACGAGTGATCCGCCGGAGCGCTTCATTCTCCAATGGGTAAATTCCCGGCTCCGCCGGGGAGAGGGTCGAGCTTCGGCCGATCCGGCAGTCCCCATCCA
>CAYMMC010000272.1:0-4854 GCA_964391125.1 uncultured Akkermansia sp. | reverse complement strand
GCTCCATCGGCGACCAAGTGAAATCATGGCATCTTCCCCGTGACCCGTGACTTATGACTCCTGACTCAGATCTTCCTTCAGCCGCTCCGACCCCACCCCCCGGTGAACGCGGCGTTTCCCCCATCAACGTGGCCGACGAAATGTCGCAGTCCTTTTTGGACTACTCGATGTCCGTCATCATCTCCCGCGCCCTGCCCGACGCGCGCGACGGCCTCAAACCCTCGCAGCGCCGCTTGCTCTACGCGATGCACCACGACCTCTCGCTCGCGCCGAACAAGAAGCACCTCAAGTGCGCGCGCATCGTCGGGGAGACGATGGGGAAATACCACCCCCACGGCGACGGGGCGATCTACCCGACCCTCGTCAACATGGCCCAGCACTGGTCCATGCGCGACATCCTCGTCGACGGCCAGGGCAACTTCGGCTCCGTCGAAGGCGACCCGCCCGCGGCGATGCGGTACACCGAGGCCCGCCTCACCCACTGCGGCTCGGCCCTGATGACCGACCTGGAGAAGGACACCGTCGACTTCGTCGCCAACTACGACGAGACCAACCACGAGCCCTCCGTCCTGCCCGCCGCCGTTCCCAACCTGCTCGTCAACGGCGGCACCGGCATCGCCGTCGGCATGGCCACGAACATCCCGCCGCACAACCTCGGAGAGGTCGTCGACGGCATCTGCGCCACCATCGACAATCCCGCGATCGGCATCGCCGAGCTGCTCACCCACATCAAGGGCCCCGACTTCCCCACCGGATGCACCATCCTCGGGACGCAGGGCATCCGCGACTACGCCGCCACCGGCCGCGGGAGCATCAAGGTGCGCGGCAAGGCCGAGATCGTCGAGGACGCGAGAGGCCGCGAGCAGATCGTCATCACCGAGATTCCCTACGCGGTGAACCGGGCCAAGCTCGTCGAGCGCATCGCCGAGCTCGCCGACGAAACGGTCCTGCCCGAGATCAGCGCGGTCCGCGACGAGTCCGACGAGAACACCCGCGTCGTCGTCGACCTGAAGCGCGACTCCCGCGCCCAGGTCGTCCTGAACAATCTCTACAAGTACACCGCCCTGTCCTCCAGCTTCGCGGTGAACATGCTGGCGATCGACCAGCGCCGCCCCAAGCTGCTGAACCTCAAGGAGGCGATCAACTGCTACATCGAGCACCGCCGCGAGGTCATCCTGCGCCGCACCCGCTACCTCCTCGGCAAGGCGGAGGAGCAGGCCGAGCGGCTCGAGGCCTACCTGCTCGCCCTCGGCCATCTCGACGACTTCATCCGGATGATCCGCGACTCGAAGACCCGGGACGAGGCGAGGGCCAGGATCAAGGCCTACACCTTCGCCGCCGAGGCGGCCGAGGCCCTCGGCATCCTCCTGCGCGGGCAGGAGAGCCTGAAGGCCGAGCCGGGCCGCTACGTCCTCACCGACAAGCAGGTCGAGCACATCCTCGAGCTGCGCCTCTACCAGCTCGTCGGACTGGAGCGCGAGAAGATCAAGGCCGACTACGACGCCCTGCTCGAGACCATCAAGGACCTCCTCGACATCCTCGCCCGCGAGGAGCGCGTCCTCCAGATCATCAAGGACGAGCTGCAGGAGGTGAAGGCCAAGCACGGCACCCCGCGCCGCACCGACTTCGCCGCCGCCGAGGAGGGCGAGATCGCCAACGTCGACCTCATCGCCAACGACGCCAACATCATCACCATCACCCACCGCGGCTACATCAAGCGCACCCCCGCCACCGAATACCGCACCCAGGCGCGCGGCGGCAAGGGGCTGAAGGGCATGGAGACCCGCGAGGCCGCCGACGAGGACGAGGCCGCCGACTTCGTCGAGCACCTCTTCGCCGCCACCGCGCACGACTACCTGATGTTCTTCACCGACACCGGACGGGTCTACGTCGAGAGAGTCTTCAACATCCCCGAGGGCGGCCGCACCTCGAAGGGCCGCTCCATCAAGAACTTCCTCAACCTCCAGCCCATCGAGAAGATCGCCGCCGTCCTCCGCATCGAGGCGCACGGGCAGGAGGACAAGGACGCCACCTTCGTCGACAGCCTCTTCGTCCTCTTCGCCACCCGCAGCGGCAAGGTCAAGAAGACCCGTCTCTCCGACTTCCGCAACTATCGCAAGGACGGCATCATCGCGATCCACATCGAGGAGGGCAACGCCCTCATCGGCGCCGTGCTCACGACCGGCGACGACGAGATCTGCCTCGTCACCAACCAGGGCTACTGCGTGCGCTGCCGCGAGACCGACATCCGTCCCATGGGCCGCAACTCCGCCGGCGTCATGGGCATCCGCCCGCGCGGCGACGACTACCTCGTCTCCCTGACGGTGGCCCGGGAGGACGCCCAGCTTCTCGTCGCGAGCGAACGCGGCCTCGGCAAGCGCACCCCCTTCGAGGAGTACCCCACCAAGGGCCGCGGCGGCAAGGGCGTCATCACCATGAACGTCACCGACAAGACCGGCCTCGTCGTCGGGGCCCTGCCCGTCACCGACGAGGACGATGTCATGCTCATGACCACCGGCGGCCAGAGCGTCCGCATCCGCGCGAAGGACATCCGCGTCACCGGCCGCAACGCCCAGGGGGTGAAGCTGATGAACCTCAAGGAAGGCGAGACCATCCAGGACATCGCGCGAGTCGTCAGCGACGAGCAGGAGGAGGAGGAGGACGAGGCCCGGGCCGACTCCCTTCCCGATGCCGACCCGGGGGGCGCCGCCGACCAGGAGGACGATACCGCCGCCGGAGACGGGGAAGGCTGAATCCGTTCAAGAGCCGCCTTGGAACAGCCCCGGCACCTGGGCGAGATCGACGACCACCGCATCGGCGATCTCCGCCGCCGCCGCCTCGGGCACGCCGCCGCTCCGGAAACTGGCCGCGTCGCCGGCGAACCATCCCGTGCGCAAGCCGGCCGCCCGGGCGGGGAGCACGTCCTTCCGGAAGTCGTTGCCGAGGTGGAACATCTCCCCGGGGGCGATGCCGAGCGTGGCGGCCCGCTCCACGAGACGCCCGAACAGCGCGGCCGAGGGTTTTCCTTCCCCCGCCTCGTAGGAGAAGACTCTCAGCTCGGGATGGAAGCCCAAGGCATCGAGATCGCCGCCGAAGAGCCCCTCCACCATGGGCAGCGTGTAGAACTGCGCGTTCGAGACGATGCCGAGGAGGAAGCCGGCCCCGCGCAGTTCCCGCAGGACCTCCGCCGCCCCCGGCATGGGCCAGGTGGGATGGACGCGGCATTCGTGGCGCAGCACGAGCCATTCGATCTCCTCGCGGGGTCGGGGCGGCTCCCCCAGGTCCGCGAGGACGTCGGCCCAGACCTCGCGGATCTCGACTTCGGGATGGACGATCCCCTTCCGCCGACGGCGCTCCTCCTGATGTCTCCGGATCGCCTCGCCCAGCAGCCGTCCCGACCCCGGCAAGCCCTCTGCGTCGGGCGCCCGCCCCGGGGGAGCGCCGCCGGCGGAGGAGACGAGCAGGGTTCCGTAGAGGTCGAAGACGACGGCGCGGATCCCCGCGAGCCGCGGCAGTTTCGCCGCCATCCCCGTCTCCGCCACCTCGAGCGGGCGCATCGTCGCGCGAACGTAGGCGGCATGGTCGCTCATGCGTTGCGCAGGAGGTTGAGGCGGGCGGGGTTGAGGAATTGCGCCAGCACCTTCCGCGTCGGGAGGTGGCCGACCTTGCCGACGGGGCCGAGCATGACCCGCTCGTAGACCTCGTCGAGGCGCTCCCCGTACTTTTCCAGGCTGTAGACGCGCCGGATCAGCTCGCGGCGCTCCGCGATCTCGCGGTCGCTGTAGAGGGAGAGCGAAGGGATGGCGATCTGGTCGAGCAGGGCGGGGTCGGCGCGCAGCTTGCGGAGGATGCGGGTCTGGAAGGTCTCCCCGAGGACGCCGAAGTCGATTCGTCCCTTGTGGATCCACGATTGCAGCGTCTGCTTCACGGCGGAGCGGGGCAGCGAGCTGTCGTAGGCGAGGTAGCTGCGGCGCAGCATGGACTCGACCGCGGCGGAGAGCTCGGCCTCGTCGAGCCAGGCGACGGGCACGTCGATGCGGCGGTAGAGGTTGCCGAGGTGGATGCCGTTGGCCTCGAAGTCGCGCGTGATCTCGGGCAGATCGCGGCCCATCACCGGCTTGCCCGCGATCCAAGGCTCGAGGAAGACCAGGCCGAAGCCCTCGGCGATGCTCGTGGTGACGATGAAGTCGGACCAGCCCAGCAGGTCGAAGAAAGGGTAGCCGCCCTCGTCGGCGAGCCCCAGCCGCACGGGCAGCTCCAGCTCCTCGGCGAGCCGCCCCCATTGGTCGTGGACTTCCTGCCATTCGGGGTTCTCGGGCCTCATGCTCGTCGCGAAATCGACCCGGTCGCCGTAGATCAGCGCGAGCAGGAGGATTTCGCCGAGGTTCTTCCTCCGGATTCCCCGGGTCGGGTAGAAGGCGAAGAGCTTGTCGCGCGAAAAGGGCCGCTCCTCCGGCGTCGTCCTCACGGCGAGGTCGGGGATGGGATTGGGGACGACATGGAGGTTGCCCGACCGGATCCCTGCGGCGCGGAGGAAGTCGTGGTCGCGGCGGTTGATGGTGGCGTAGTGGATCTGCCTGGCGGTCGGATAGAGAGTCTCCTCGAAGCTCGCCTCCGAGTCGAAGAAGGAGCGCTGGCTGGAGTAGTTGCCGGGCCGCCCGTCCTCGGGGAAGTCGTGGATCTGCAGGACGATCCGCTCGCCCCGGGAGGCGAGCTCGCGGATCACGCTGGGCAGGAGGACGTTCTTCGCGAGGGTTGGATTGTGGAAATGCCAGAGATCGGGCGGTCCGCCCAGCTCGGCGGCGGCGTCCCGCTTCAGTTGCTCGGCGAGGGTCTCGGCGACGGCGGGACTGC
>CAYMMC010000271.1:0-4862 GCA_964391125.1 uncultured Akkermansia sp. | reverse complement strand
GGATCCCGCCCGCTCATTCGAAGCGCTTGGTTCCCGCAAACCCGTGTTGACCGAGGGGCGGATTCGGGTGTAGTGCCTTTGGTTCGAAGAACCCGTCCCAACCATGAGCATCGAAGCCCGCCTCGCCGAACTCGGCATCGTCCTTCCCCCCGCCCCGAAGCCGGGCGGCGTCTACCAACCCCTCGTCCGCGTCGGCAACCTCGCCTGGCTCTCCGGCCACGGCCCCTGCCTCGACGGCGAGACCTACCAGACCGGCCGCGTCGGCGCCGAGGTCAGCCTGGAGCAGGCCCAGCTCGCCGCGCGGAACACCGGCCTCTCCCTCCTCGCCACGATGAAGCGCGAGCTCGGCTCGCTCGACCACGTCTCGCGCCTGATCAAGACCCTCGCCCTCGTCAACTGCACCGACGACTTCACCCAGCAGCCGCTGGTGGTGAACGGCTTCTCCGAACTCTTCGCCGAGGTCTTCGGCCCCGAGGCCGGCATCGGGGCCCGCAGCGCCCTTGCCGCCAACACCCTCCCCGGCAACATCCCGGTGGAGATCGAAATCATCGTCGAGCTGAAGAACTGAATCCATGGACCCCATCGCCAAGCTCGACGCCGTTCCCTCGCCCGCCCTCCTCTTCGACGCCGACGCGATCGAGAGGAACCTCCAGCTCATGCTGAAGACCGTCGGCGGCGACGCAACCCTCCTGCGCCCCCACATCAAGACCCACAAGTGCCGCGAGATCCTGGAGCGCCAGCTCGCCCTCGGCATCCGGCAGGTCAAATGCGCCACCATCGCCGAGGCCGAGCTCTCCGCCATGGCCGGCGTGCCCGACGTGCTCCTCTCCTATCCTCTCGTCGGCCCCAACGCGGCGCGCTTCCTCCGGCTCGTCGGCGCCTATCCGGACACGGTCTTCTCCACTCTCGTGGACAACGAGGCCGCCCTCGGCGCCTTCGTCGGGTCCGGGCATGCGCCGGTCAACCTCTTCATCGACCTGGACTGCGGCATGCACCGCACCGGCGTCGCCCCCGGGGCCAAGGCCGTCGCACTGGCCAAGGCCATCGTGTCCGAGCCGTCCCTGCGCTTCGCCGGACTGCACGCCTACGACGGCCACATCCACGACGCCCCCATCGAGGCGCGGCGCGAGCAGTTCGACGCCGCCATGGCCCTCGTCGACGCGACCCTCGCCGCGATCGAGTCCGAAGTCGGGCCCGTGCCCCTGCTCGTCTCCGGAGGCTCGCCCACCTTCGGCCTCCACGCGGCCCGCTGCGTCGCCGAATCCCGTCCGCGGCAGTGCTCGCCCGGCACCACCGTGCTGTGGGACTGCGGCTACGGCCCGAGCTACGAGGACCTTCCCTTCGAAGCCGCCGCCTTCCTCCTGACCCGCGTCGTCAGCCATCCCGGCGAGGGCCTGGTCTGCGTCGATCTCGGCCACAAGGCCGTCGCCGCGGAAAACCCCATCCACCGGCGCGTCCATTTCCCCGCCCTGCCGGAGGCCGAGTTCGTCTCGCAGAGCGAGGAGCATCTCGTCCTCCGCGTCGCCGATCCCGCCTCCGCGCCCGTGGGAACGGAATTGCTGGGCATTCCCAAGCACGTCTGCCCCACCGTCGCCCTGCACCAGGAGGCCCTCCTCGTGCGCGGTGGATCGGTCACGGACGAGGCCTGGAAGATCGCGGCGAGGGACCGGCGCATCGGGGTTTGAGCTCCGGAGTCCGGAACGATCCGCGACACGAGATCCCGGCTTCTTCCGTCGCCCCCCTCTTCCCGAAGACGACCGCAGAACAAAATCCCGCGAACGTCCGGAGGTCGCTCAACGGTCCGCCCCCACCTCCACGTCGGCGCGGATCCGGTGCTTCTCCGCCGAGGCCCGGACGAGGCTGCGGATCGCGCAGATCGTCTTGCCGCCGCGTCCGATGACGCGCCCGCTGTCGTCTGGGTGCAGCTGGACCCGGTAGAGCTGGACGCCGTCGCGCTCGCCGCGCTCGATCTCGACCTCGTCGGGATGTCCGACCAGACCGCGGACGACGTAGTCGAGAAATTCCTGGATGGCGAGGGCGGGTTCCATGCGGATGCGGTCAGAAATGCAAAAAGGGCGCACCTCGCGGCACACCCTTCCGATTTACCGCCTGGGGCGGCATTTGTCACGAAAAAGAGGTCAGGCGGACGCCTGACGGGCCTTCTTGATGAGGCTGCGGACGGTGTCGGAGGGCTGCGCCCCCTTGCCGATCCACTCGTCGACCTTGGCCAGGTCGATCTTGTAGTTCTCCTTGTCGAGGAGGGGGTCGTAGGTGCCGATCTGCTCGATGTAGGCCCCTTCGCGGCGTGCGCGTCCGTCCGCCACGACGATGCGGTAGTAGGGACGGTCCTTCGTGCCCTCGCGTCTCATTCTGATCTTAACCATAACCCGATTCTGATTTCGTTTTGGGACGCCCGCGATTCGCTCGCCCGGCGCCGGCCTCCGCGCCCTTGGCGTCGGAAGGGGAACTTGATACCGTCGAATGGGAAAAAATCAACCCCTTGTTTCTTCCTAATTTTCTCTCCCCTCCCGCCTCCGCCTCGGAATTCCCTTGGCATATCCGCAAACCCTCGGGTTCAATGGCGGCATGTCCATCGAGGAATCCGAAGTCTCCGCCCACGCCGCCAGGGCCCGCCAGCTCCTCGCCGCCCTGAACGGGGCGCTCTACGGGCAGGAGGCGCTTGTCGAGCTCGTCGTCGTCGGGCTGCTCGCCCGCGGCCACATCCTGCTCGAAGGCCTGCCCGGCCTCGGCAAGACGGAGCTGGTCAAGGCCCTCGCCAAGGCGCTCGACTTGGAGAGCAAGCGGATCCAGTTCACCCCCGACCTCCTCCCCGGCGACATCACCGGCAATCCCGTCCTCCAGGAGACGGTGAGGGGCCGGGAGTTCGTCTTCCAGAAAGGTCCGCTCTTCGCCAACCTCGTCCTCGCCGACGAGATCAACCGAGCCTCGCCGAAGACCCAGTCTGCCTTGCTCGAGGCGATGCAGGAACAGCGCGTCACCGTGCTCGGAACGACCCATCCCCTGCCCTCGCCATTCTTCGTCCTCGCGACGCAGAACCCCATCGAGCTGGAGGGCACCTACCCGCTGCCCGAGGCCCAGCTCGACCGCTTCCTCTTCAAGCTCGAGGTCCGCCGCAACTCCGTCGCGACCTTGGAGAAGATCGTGCTGAACCGCGAGATCGGCGTCGAGCCGAGCGTCGAGCGCGTCCTCGGCCGCGAGGAGCTCGCCTCCCTCGTCGCCGCAGTCCGGGCCATCTATCTGCCCGAAGTGGTGGCGAACTACATCGCCCGCCTCGTCGACGCCACCCATGCCGGCTCGAAGGCCTCCGCGGCGATTCAATACGGCGCCAGCCCCCGCGCCGCCCTCGCCCTCGCCTCCGCCTCGAAGGCCCGCGCCCTGATGCAGGGGCGGATCAACGCCAGCTTCGAGGACGTCGCCGCCGTCGCCGCCCCCGTCCTCGCCCACCGCGTCGTCCTGCGATACGAAGCCCGCATCGAGGGTCGCGGACCCGGCGACGTCGTCGCGGAGCTGCTCTCCGAAGTTCCCCGCCAAGCCCTCGACCTCGCGCCGACGCTGAAGGGAAATTGAGAGTGGATGGTGGAACGTCGATCGCTTTGGAAACGCCGAGCTTCGCGCCCCAATCACCCCAATCTCCCCCAACCCCTCCATGCCCGCCCGCCTCCTCATCGCCTTGCTCGCCGCGCTTCTCCCGCTCGGCGCACACGGCGGCGAGCCGATCTTCCGACACGACTACCGGGAGCATCCCGACACCTTCGTCGCGGTGGAGAGCGTCTTCGGCGCCTTCGCGAAGCAGGGCTCGCTGCCCTTCCGCATCACCGTCCGCAACCACAGCGGCAAGGCACGGGTCTGGAGCCTGCGGATGACCGAGGGCGGCGACGCCCGCGCGCTCTCCACCCGGGCCTCCTTCCACATCGAGGTCGCGGACGGCGCCGAGGTCGTCCGCGAAGTCCTCCTCCCCTTCTCCCCCGCCTTTCTCGCCTACGACTACCGCAACCTCACCATCGTGGCGAGCGCCCCCGGCCTGCCCGAAGAGACCCGCCACCACGGCGAGCAGACTCCGCCGGACGCCCCCATGCTGGCGATGAGTTCGGCGCTCGCGCTGCGCAGCCTCGCCCGCCTCGACGAACGGGCCAAAAGCCAGAATTCCAACAGCCCCTATTTCGCGAAGCGCTTCGATCCCGGGCACCTGCCCGTCGACTGGCTCGGCTACACCGGGCTCGACGCCCTCCTCCTCGACGAGCCGGCCTGGCGCTCGCTCTCCTCGGCCCAGCGCCAGGCTCTCGTCGCCTGGGTGCGGACGGGAGGTCGGCTGGATCTCTACGGCGAGTCGGAGATCGACCCGGCCACGCTGGGCCTCCCCCTCGCCCCCCCCTGCGGCGACGGCCTCCATCCCCTCAGCCTCGGTCTCTTGGCCCTGCACACCTGGGACGGCCGCGAACTGACCGACGACCTCGTCGGCCGCTACCGGGGAGGCAGGCTCTCGCGAAAGGCGCCCCTCGCCCCGACCGCCGACGCCTTCGCGAACGACTACCGGCGCGACTGGCCCCTCCTCGCCGATTTCGGGACGCAGACCTTCAATCCCCTGTTCGTCTTCCTTCTCCTCTTCGCCTTCGCCGTGGTCGTCGCCCCGGTGAACCTCTTCTACTTCGCGAAGCCCGGCCGCCGCCACCGCCTCTTCGTCACCACGCCCATCATCTCCGTGGCGGCCTGCCTCCTCCTCGTCCTGCTCATCCTCTTCGTCGACGGCGTCGGCGGCATCGGCGACCGCGCCGTCCTCGCCGATTTTTTTAATGATACGGCGACCACCGAGATCTACACCACGCAGGAGCAGCTCAGCCGCA
>CAYMMC010000270.1:0-4868 GCA_964391125.1 uncultured Akkermansia sp. | reverse complement strand
GCCGAAAGACCCGTCCCGACATCAAGCTCGGCATCTGCGGCGAGCACGGCGGCGATCCCGACAGCGTGAAGTTCTTCCACCAGGTCGGCCTCGCCTACGTGAGCTGCTCGCCCTACCGCGTGCCCGTCGCCCGCCTCGCCGCCGCCCAGGCCGCGATCGAGGAGAAGCGCGCCGCCGCCCCCGCCAAGGGGAAGAAGAAGTGAGGCTCGGCTGAGGGACGAATCCCGAAAATCCCGAAAGGGCGGCTCCGCGAGGGGCCGCCCTTTTTCGTTCGCGGTCCGCGGCGGCAAGCGTCTCCCGAGCTCGTCGCTCGCCGACGGCGGGCCGTGGGAATTTCCGCTCTGGCCACTTGCAGCGCCTCCATTTCTCTCCACTGTGGAGCACAGCAAACCCCACCGCCCAGCCTCGGGCAACCGATGGTCCGCGGCGGACTCCCCCCCGCCCCCATGCCCCGCTTCCCCATCAAGATGCCCCAGCTCGGCGAGTCCATCGCCGAAGCGACCGTCCGCGAGATCCTCGTCGCCGCCGGCGACGAGGTGAAGGCCGACCAGAACCTCTTCGAAGTCGAGACCGACAAGGCGACGATGGAGGTCACCACGCCCTGCGGCGGCGTCATCGTCGAGATCACCGCCAGCGTCGGCACGAGCTACCCCGTCGGCTCCCCCATCGCCGTCATCGAGGCCAGCGAGGAGGACGCGCTGAAGGCGGGCCTCATCCGTCCCGCCGACGGCGCCGGAAACGGAGCCGATGCCGGCGGCGGAGCCGAGGAGAACCTCCATTTCGCCGTCGACGAGAAGGAGGTGATCGACCACGGCGCCCCCGCCGCCGTCAAGCCCACCGTCGAGGGCGGTCTGCCGGTGCCGGTCCGCTCCAGCGTCTACCTCAGCCCCCGCCTCCGCCACCGCATGGAGGAGCTGGGCCTGAACTCCGCCGACCTCGCCGGCCTGCCCGGCAGCGGCGCGGGCGGACGGGTCACGGTGGAGGACTTCGAGAAGTTCATCCAGGCGCTCGACCGGAGCCGCATGACCGACGCCTCGCCCATGCGCATCGCCGTGGCCGATTCGATGCGGCGCAGTTGGACGCGCCCCCTCGCCAGCGTGACCGTGCCGGTCGTCATGGACGCCGTCCTCGCCCATCGGAAATCCCTCGAGGCGAAGCCGGGCGTGACCCTCTACGCGATGCGGGCGCTCGCCATCGCCCTCTCCGAGAACACCGCCGTGGCCGGTCGGCTCATCGGCACGAAGATCGTCCATCCCAACGCCATCGACATCGGCTTCGCGGTCGAGGCGGAGGACGGCGTGCTCGTCCCCGTGATCCGCAAGGCCGACCAAAAGACGCTCGCCGATCTGCGCCTCCCCTACGAAGAACTCGTCAAGCTCGCCCGGGAGCGGCGCGTCCCCAAGGAGGCGATGGGCGCCGGCATCGCCACGATCACCAACGTCGGCCCCTTCGGCATCACCGCCGCCAGCCCCATCCCGCTGCCCGAGCAGAACCTCGTCCTCGGTCTCATGGCCGGGCGCAAGGTGCCGGCGTGGGACGAGGAGAAGGCCGCCTTCGTCCCCCGGACGGAGTCCCAGTTCACCCTCAGCTTCGACCACCGCATCCTCGACGGCGGCGCGGCGGGCCGCCTGCTGCAGCGCATCGGCGAGCTCCTCCAGAACCCGGAGCAGCTCTGAGGCCCGCAGGCCTTCCCGCGCGGCCGGACGCGCCGGGGCGACGGCGGGCCCGCCGCCTCCGTTCACTGCGGCGCCTCCAGGTCGCCGAGCACGAAATCCTTCCAGTAGCGGATCACCACCGCGTTGGGCAGGAAGGTCTCGTCCTCGCCGAGAACGGCGTCGGGGTCGACGATCTTCTTCACCTCGCCAGTGAGGACGTTGCCGACGGAGCCCGCCGCCCTGTCGATCTCGGACAGGACGGGCGGACCGGACGCCGCTTCCTTCGACGCATCGGCCCCGGCGTTCTCCCCCTCCCCTTCCTTCCCCTCTCCGCCTTCCGCAGCGGTAGACGATGGCGCGGTCGTCGCGGCGGGCAGGCGCGCCTCGACCATGGCGATGAGGTATTGCTTGCCGAAATGCTCGACCACGGCGTTGAGCTCGCCCTTTCCGCGGAACTCGCGGCCGTTCGTCCATGCCGGCTTCAGCGGCGCCGCCTTCGCCAGGACGGGGAGGGCGGTGTTCTGGGTTCCCCACAGCTCGGGGCGGTTCGAATACTGCCCCCACATGAACAGCATCGGGACCTTGGCCGAGGCCTCGGTCGGCTCGGCGTCGTAGAACCCTCCATCGTAGAAGGCGGCGGCGAGGATGCGCTCGGGATACAGATGCGCGAAATTGTAGCCGAAGGCCGCCCCGGTGCGCTCGGTCCCGTAGATCGCGATGGGCAGGTCGGCCAATCCGGGCTGCTTCAGCTTCGAAGCGAATTGGGAAAGCGCGGCCAGCAGCGCCTTTCCGCTGCCTTTCTCCGGGTGGATGAAATCAGCGACCTTGGTGGGATCGCGGTTCCGGTCGCCGGTGTCGTAGGAGAGCAGGGCCATGTCGAACTTCGTCTGAAAGACCCCCCATTGGCCGCTCCCGCGCTCGTGACGGAGCACCCAGCGGAAGGCGTCGCCGAAATCGTCGCGCGAGAGCAGCAGGATGCCGCGCGGCTTCGCCGCCGGCAGTTGCAGCATGTATTCCACCTTGCCGACCTTGAGATCGACCCATCCCGGATACTTCGGCTCCTGGGGGGCGGGGGCGGCGGGCGCGGCGGACGGCTCCTCCTCTTTCATCGCCGCCGCCTCGTCCAGGCGGAGGGCGACGGTCTCGCCGGCCTGGGTGCGCTGGTAGGCGGCATGGATCTCGGGATGGTCCTTCTGGAGGGCGGCGAGATCGAGCTTGTCCCAGGTGATGCCGATGGCGTCGCCTTCGGCCGTCATCCGCACGACGAGACCCTGTGGCGAGGCCGACTCGACCCGGTGGAACTCGACCTGCCGTCCGTTGGCCCCCGTGAGAGTGATCGCGCGGAGCGGCGGCGCGGCCAGAGCGAGCAGTCCGATCAGACTCGGGAGAAGAAGCCGCCCGATCGGCGTTTTCCAAGGGAATGCAGGGGTCGTCATGCAGAAATGGGGGGGGTGGGAACGCAGTTGTAGCCCATTTCCGCGCCCGTCGGCAAGCCCAAACGCGCGGCGCCGCGCATCCCCCGCGTCGCCGCCTCCGGATCCGGATGCCGGGCTCGCGACCGGCCGGTTTCGGGCCAGTCCGGAATGCCGCACCCTTTCCGCCCCACACTCGCGCCAGTTGCCGAAGGGCCCCGGAGCGGGCATCTTCCGGGACGATGTCGCCCTTTCGTCATTTTTACCCGGTCATGCTCGCGATCGCCCTTCCGGCGGCGGCCGCAGAGGCGGATCCCCTCGCGATCCTGCGGAAGGAGTGCGTCAGTTGCCACACCGAAGCGAAGCGCAAGGGCGGGCTCCTCATCGACTCGCGCGAATCGCTCCTCGCGGGCGGCGACACCGACGTGGCCATCGTGCCGGGCAAGGCGCAGGAGAGCCTCCTCGTCGAGGTCCTCTTCCCCGACGCCGACATGCACATGCCGCCGAAGGGCCAGCTCGAGCCGCGCGAGATCGCCGCGATCGAGAAATGGATCGACGCGGGAGCCCCGTGGGACGCGGACCGCTGGGCGAAGCTGAACATGCCCGAAAAGGCCGAGGTCGCCCTCGGCAGCCTGCCCGCCTCCTACGCGCCCATCCTCGCCCTCGCCCTGTCGCCCGACCGGAAGACCCTCGCCGCGGCCCGCGGCGGATCCATCGACTGGTACCGCGTCGTCCCCGGCGGCAAGGACCAGCCCGCCTTCCGCCTCGAGCACGCCGCCACCTCCATCGTCCCGGGGGATGCGGTGCAAAGCCTGGCCTTCTCCCCCGACGGCAAGCGGCTCGCCTCGGGCGCGTTCCGCTCCGTCCGCCTCTGGGACCCCGCCGCCCCCGCGAAGGCGGTCCGCGAGATCTCCGAGCCCTTTCTCGGCAGGCAGACCGCGCTGCTCTTCCTCGCCGACGGCAAACGGCTCCTCGTGGCCGATTCGATGCCGTCCCAGATCGGAAGGCTGCACGAAATCGCGCTGGAGCCGCAGGAGGTGAAGACCTTCGACACCGCCCACCGGGACAGCATCTTCTCCCTCGCCCTCAGCCCCGACGGCAAGCGCTACGCGACCGCTTCGGCCGACAAGCTCATCACCTTGCGCGACAGCGCCACCCACGAGGTGTCGCAGCGACTCGAAGGGCACACCGGCTACGTCCTCACCGCCGTCTTCTCGCCCGAGGGCGATCGCCTCGCCAGCGGCGGAGACGACGAGGAGGTCAAGGTCTGGAGCCTCGACACCGGAAAGAAGGTCAGCGCCTTCGCCAGCAACCGATCCGGCCCGCTCTACAGCCTGGCCTGGCACACCGACCCCGCCAACCACAAGAAGAAAGCCGCGGAGAAGGACGAGGAGAAGGCCGCCGCGATCAACACCGACCTCATCGTCTCGGCGCCGGAGTCGGGCAAGCCCGCCGCCTTCACCGATCTGAAGGAGCACGAGGGGGAGCAGCGCTCCACCGGCGCCAAACAGCGCCCCTTCGACACCGCCGGGACGCCGCTCTTCGCCCTTGCCTTCGACAGCGAGACCCTATGGGCCTACGCCGGCGGCGAAGACGGCCGCCTCCGCGTCTGGGACGACAAGGGCAAGCTCGTCCAAACCCTCGACGCACCCGCCCCGAAGCCCGAGACCAAACCCGCCCCGAAGCCGGAGACCAAGCCCGCCCCGAAGCCCGAGACCAAACCCGCCCCGAAGCCCGAGACCAAGCCCGCCCCCAAGCCCGACACCAAACCCCCCCCGCCCCCCGACACCCACCCCCACCC
>CAYMMC010000269.1:0-4883 GCA_964391125.1 uncultured Akkermansia sp. | reverse complement strand
CCGGAGGCGCTACGGGATCATCTTCGTCATCTCGGACCTCTACGGTCGCGATCTCGACGAGGCGCGCGAGGCCATCCGCCACGCCGCCGCCTGGCCGGGCGAGGTCCACTTCATCCAGGTCTACCATCCCTGGGAGGAGAAGCCCGACGTCGAGGGCGAGGTCGAGCTCTTCGACGTGGAGACGCAGGAGCACCGCCGTCTCTGGTTCACCTCCGGCGACCGCGAGCGCTACGAGCTCCGCTTCCGGCAGTTCCTCGCCGACATCGAGAAATCCTGCCAAGCCCGCCAGATCGACTGGCAGGCCTGGAGGACGGACCATCCCTTCGACGAACTTTTCCTCGACCTGCTCTCGCGCGGCTCGGCCTTGGCGGGCAGCCAGTGATTCTCCATGGAATTCCTCAACCCTGGCGCTCTTTGACTTCTGCTGCTCGGCCTCGTCCCCGTGGTCCTCTACTTGGTGCGGCGGCGCTCGAAGAAGGTCCGCGTCCCCACCTTGGTCTTTTTCAAGACGCTCGCCCGCGAGCATCAGGAATCGGCTTGGCTGAGGCGTCTGAAGCGCTGGCTCTCCCTCGCCATGACGCTGCTGCTGCTCGCGCTGGCCGTCCTCGTCCTGTCGCGCCTCATCGTGCGCCAGGACGATCCCGACCGCCACCGCACCGTCGTCGTCCTGCTCGACCGCTCCGCGTCCATGGGGGTGCGCGACGGGGAAGGGGAGACCCGGCTGGAGGCGGCCAAGCGGCTCATCCGCGAGCGTCTCGAGAAAGTGCCCGAGGAGGTCGGCGTCGCCCTCGTCGCCTACGATTTGCGGACGGAGGTGGTCCAGGCGCGCACCGCCCAGCGCCGCGAGCTGCTCTCCCGCCTCGACAGCGTGGAAGTCCGGCCCATCGAGGGGCGCCCCGATGCCGCCGCCGAGACCGCCCGGATGCTGGCCGGTCTCGAGCCGCCTTCCGTCGTCTGGCATCTCGGCGACCAGCCCTTCCCATCGCCGCCGGAGGGCGTCCAGTGGCGCGAGCTGGACCTCGCCCTGCCCGAGGTCGCCAACGTCGGCATCACCACCGTGCAGCTCCGCGGCGTGCCGCTGGAGCACGCCCGCTACGACGTCTTCGCCAGGATCGCCCTGAACCGCGCCGCCCCCGGTCCGGCCCAGATCCGCCTCGACCTCTCCGTCGGCGGCATCCCCAGCCAGATGCGCGAATTCGAACTCGAGCCCGGGGAGGAGAGCACCTTCACCTTCCGGGTCGACGGATTGCGCGGCCAGCTACTCCGTCTCGGCCTGACTGCGGATCGCGACGACTTCCCCCTCGACGACGAGGTCGTGCTGCCCCTGCCGGAGATCCGGCCCATCCTCGCCGCCTGGATCCGTCCCGACGATAGCGAGGATCCCTACACCCGGCTCGCCCTTTCCTCGCTCCAGGAGAGCGGCAGCTTCGAGCTGCTCAAGGGCGCTCCCTCCGCCTGGCCGCTCGCGGAGAAGGTCGACGCCGTCATCTTCGACGGCTGGCTTCCCGAGGAATGGCCCGACGGTCTGCCCGCCCTCGTCATCCATCCTCCCGCCTCCCGGGGCCCCCTCGCGGTGCGGCCGCTTTCCGCGCCCATCCCCTACGACGGCGTCCGCGTCGGCGACGAACGCCACCCCGTGCTCTTCCGCGTCAGCAGCGGTCGCGTCGCCCTCGCCCAGACCGCCGTCTACGACGCCGGTGGATTGCTCCAGCCGCTCTGGTTCGCCGGGAACGATCCCGTTCTCTCCGCCGGCGAGATGGCCGGCGCCCGTCTCGTCGTCATGGGCTTCTCGCCCGGCCTCTCCGAACGGCTGCCCCTCACCGCCTCCTTCCCCATCCTCGTGGGCAACGCCCTCTACTGGTGCGTCGAGCCGGAACAGGCCTCCGTCCAATCCCGCATCCACCGCACCGGCGAGCTGGTCCGCCTCTCCGGGGATACCATCGCCTGGACGAGCAGGGAAGGGCGCGACGTCAAGACCCGGCGGCTCCCCCTTTCCGCTGGCCTCGTCGAGATGGACCGCATCGGCACCTGGGAGACCGATTCGGGCGAGCGCGGTGCCTCCCATCTCCTCTCCGCCGCCGAAAGCGACCTCCGGGCCCGGGATTCCGCGGCGGTCGGGGATGCCGACTATTTCACCGTCGAGAGCCGTTTTGCCGGAAATCTCAAGCTGTGGCTGCTTTCCGCCGTCGTCTGCGTGCTATTGCTGGAGAGCTGGTTGTTTCATCGCCATGCGGTTTATTGAGAGAGCTTGTTTGCTGAATATCCCGAAGCCGATCACATGGACATTCTGCTCAGTCGCTTGCTGCCTCACCTAGTTTGGGCGATTTGTCTTGCTGCTACTGTTTTGTATGTCATTCGGGTGAGGCGGCAATTGGATGCCTTGTCGCTGCTCGTCGGAGGCTTGGTCTGCCTGATTAACTTTGTTTCGCTATCCCTGTTCGTCATTGTCTTTCTCATTGGACGTTCGAGCAACGTGGCCCAATTTGCCGGACGCGATAGTTTCAACTACTGGGGACTTTGGTTCAACACATGGGGGTGGACGATTCTCTCTCTTCTGGTGGTGGGCGCAGTGGCCTTGGTTGTTTCCGCCTGCCCGCCATATCGGTGGAGGGACTCGGTGTGCCGCATCCTCAGCCTTGTGCTTGCCGCCCAAGGTCTCTATTCCTTGCTACCGCTAATGCCCGATGCGTGATCGTTGCCCATTTTCCTTGAGAGTGGATGCCCACCATCGACCTGCTGTGGCATGGGCTTCCAGCCCATGCCTCGTGGGAGGACGCCGAAGACTCCTGATCCCCCTTTGCTCTGAAACGGACGCAAACCGGCCGTCGGCGTCTTGGCAAGATGCATGGGCTGGAAGCCCATGCCACAGCATTGACCCGCATTGACACTTCAAATGGATTGGCTCCATCCCCAGATCCTTCTTTTCGCCCTGCCGGCGCTCGGCCTGCTCTTCTGGTTCGACGCCCGTTCGACCCATCCCATGGGGGCGACGCGGCGGAGGCTGCTCCTCGTGGTGCGCTCCCTCCTCGTCCTTCTCGCGTTGCTCGCGATCGCCTCTCCGGCCCGGATCCAGATGAGCCGGGGGCAGACCGCCCTCTTCCTCCTCGACCACAGCCGCAGCCAGGGCCCCGAAGGACTGAGCGCCGTCTACGAGATCGCCGGAAAACTGCGCCGCTCCATCGGCGGAGCCGCCGAGACCGGTTTCGTCGCCTTCGGGGAAGAAGGACGCCTGCTCCTCGCCCCCGGCGAGCGAGGCGGACTGCCCGATCCCGAAAAGGCCGCCGCCCTCATGGACGAAATCGGGGCCTCGTCGAATTTCGAGCGAGCTGTCCTCCTTGCCCGCAGCCTCTTCCCCGGAGGCTCCGCCCGCCACCTCGTCCTCGTCGGCGACGGGGTCGAGACCCGCGGTTCTCTCCTCTCCGCCGCCGCCGAGGCCGCCGTCGCCGGAGTGAAGATCCACGCCGTCGGCGTCACCGGAACGATCCAGCCCGACGTGCGCGTCACCCGACTCGCGACCTCGCAGTCGCGCCTCAGCGAGGGCGCCACCCTCGAGCTCGAGGCCACCGTCGAGGGCTCCCTTTCCGGTCCGGGCCGACTGCGCCTCTTCGAGAACGGCGTCGAGGTCGACTCCGCCACCCTCGAGCTGAAGGCGGGGGAGATCGCCACGCACCGTTTCACCCGCGTGCCCGGACAGCGCAACCTCTACAACTACCGCGCCGTCGTCGAGGGCTTCGAGGGACGCGACGCCATCCCCGAGAACAACGAGGCCCTCGCCATCGTCGACGTGCGCGGCAAGCCTCTCTTTCTGCACGTCGAAGGCGAGGAGGAGGAGGCCCGCTATCTCGTCTCCGCCATGGAGAAGGAGGGCATCCGCCTGGACATCCGCCCGCCCGAGGGGCTGCCCGAATCCCTCCAGGAACTGGCCGGCTACGACGGGATCATCCTCTCCGACGTCCCCGCCCACCTCGTCGGCGAGAACCGCATGGCGGTGATCCGCGACTACGTCGAGAAGCTCGGCGGCGGCCTCGTCATGGTCGGCGGGATGAAGTCCTTCGGCGTGGGCGGCTACTACCGCACCCCCATCGAGGAGGTGCTCCCGGTGAAGCTGAAGGCCCCCGACCAGGAGGAGTTCCAGTCCTCCGCCCTCGCCCTCGTCATCGACCGCTCCGGCTCGATGGCCGGGCAGAAGATCGAGATCTGCAAGTCCGCCGCCATCGCCAGCGCCGAGCTGCTGACGAACCAGGACTACATCGGCGTCTACGCCTTCGACTCCCAGGTCCACGAGGTCGTGCCCATGACCAGGGTCACCTCCACCAGCACCATCGCCAGCCAGGTCGCCCTCATCGGCTCCGGCGGAGGAACCAACATCCACCCCGGCATGGTCAAGGCCCGCGAGGAGCTGAGCAAAGTGAAGGCCAAGATCAAGCACATGATCGTTCTCACCGACGGGCAGACCTCCGGCGAGGGCTACCAGGCGCTCGCCTCGCAATGCCATGCCGAGGGCATCACCATCTCCACCGTCGCGGTCGGCGCCGGCGCCCAGGTCGGCCTGCTCCAGTCCATCGCCGCCGCCGGGGGCGGGCAGAGCTACGTGACGATGGACCCCACCTCCATCGTCCGCATCTTCACCCAGGACACCCTCACCCACACCGGGCGCATGATCCGCGAGGAGGCCTTCGAGCCCAAGCTCGTGGAGCGCCATCCCATGCTCCGCGACTGGGAGGACGGCGTCGCCCCGCCGCTGCTCGGCTACGTCAAGACCAACCGCAAGGCCACCGCGCAGGTCCCCCTCGTCACCGACAACGGCGATCCGCTGCTGGCCCACTGGCGCTTCGGCCTCGGCAAGGTCACGGCCTTCACCTCCGACTGCAAATCCCGCTGGG
>CAYMMC010000268.1:0-4887 GCA_964391125.1 uncultured Akkermansia sp. | reverse complement strand
GCTTCGGGCGGCTCCAATCCCCAAACCTCCGGTTCTGTCGGAGGCGTCTGATTCCCATTCCTTGCAAGGCTTATGCTATTGATGCGGCCGCCATATAGCTTACGTCGCAGGCAGGATGCCTGCTCTACGGCACAGGCTGGAAGTGTTACGTCGCCTGTTTGGGGGCCGCGTTGATAGGGCCGACCCAACGTGGAAATCTGCCATCGATCCATGTCTGCAAACCCTCCGACGCCGAAGCATCGGGGGTGCTTGCATCCGTGGGAAGCAGACCTGCGTTCGCCGCAGGGCCGACAGCCATCGGGGCGCCCTCCGATCGTCGAGGTGCGGCCATGGGCGATGGCCCGGACGATGGAGGCGAGGGCGGGAATCGAACCCGCGATGGGGCTTTTGCAGAGCCCTGCCTTACCACTTGGCTACCTCGCCATCGTCGAAATCCGGCCCGAAGCAGAAGCAGGCCGGTCGGGACTGAACGCCCAATCCGGACCGGTGTCAAGTCGGCGGCGATGATTCTCCCCTGGGAAGCCTCCGACGTTGTCGGGGAGACCGTCGGGGCGCCTGGGGAAGGGGGGGGCTGGACGTCCGGCCCGATCCAGGGCGCGCGCCGGGGCAGCGGGCGGCGGGCCTTCAAATCATCCCCAGCTTCATCCGCCCCTCCTCGGAGATCATCTCCTGGTTCCAGACGGGGTCCCAGACGATGTCCACGCGGGCGTTGCCGACGCCGTCGAGCATGAGGATCTTCGACTGGGCGTCGGCGGCGATGGTGGGGCCCATCCCGCAGCCGGGGGCGGTGAGGGTCATCTTCACCTCGACGTCGAGGCCCTCCTCCTTCTTTTCGATCCTGCAATCGTAGACCAGTCCGAGGTCGACGATGTTCACGGGGATCTCGGGGTCGTAGACGAGCTTGAGCTGCTCCCAGACGGCTTTCTCGACGTCTCCTGCGGCGAGGGCGTCCTGGGCGGCGGAGCGCTTGCTCTTCTCCGCCTCGAGGTCGATGCCGAGGGCGTCGGCGTTCTCCGCCTTGATGCGGGCGAGACCGAAGTTCGTCGCGACGGTGTAGGTGCCGCCGAGCGCCTGGGTGATCATCACCGGGGTCCCGGCGGGCAGGGAGACGAGATCCCCGCTCGGGATCTGGATGGCTTCGACTTCGCGGGCGAGGAGGATTTCTTCGTGCATGGGCGCTCGGGGGTCCTGGCGGGCTGGCCGCCAATCACCCTAGAGCAACAATCGGGCTCTGTCGAGCGATGTTGCCGGGACCGCCCCGCGTCGCCAAGGGAGGCGCGAGGCGGCGGCCGGATCTATCGCGCCAGTCCCTCCTCCATGCCCAAGGCTCTCCGGGCGATCCGGCGGAAGCGTTTGTCGGACTCCAGCCCCGCCCGGCGAAGACGGTTGCGCACGTTGTCCGGCATGAAGCGGAACGACCAGATCCGCCGGGAGGCGTTCGCCGCGAAGGCGCCCTCTGCGTCTCTCTCGGGAAGGTCGAGCGCCCGCACGCCGTCTTCGGCGACCCATCGGTCGATGCGTTTCAGGAGGAGGCATCTGCCGGGGGCGAGGGACTCGCAGGCGCGGTCGCCGGCCCCCAGGTAGCGGTGATAGCGTCCGCCGCGCACGAAGCCGAAATCCACCGCGAGCAGTCTGCCGCGCGAGCGGAGGGAGGCGAGCTGAAATCCCGCGTCGGGATCCTTGGCGACTCGGGCGAAGAGGTCGATCAGGCGGTGGTCGTGGAAGGGGCTTTCGCCCTGCTTCGCGGTATGCTCGACATGAAAGGCGGCGGCGATCCACAGGTCGTCGATGCCGGCCTCGGCGCCGCGGAGGATCGAGACTGCGGCCTCGGGATGCTCGCGATCGAAGCGGTTCAGGACCCGCCGCTGTTCGTTTCGTTCCTCCTGCGGCAGCGCGGCGAGAAGGTCCTCCAGCCCCCCGCGCAGTTCGATGCGGGGGAGCGGCGCCTGGTGCTGGGCGAAGCGCAACGAGTCCGGGGGCAGCCGCGCCGGGTCGCCCAGCACGGCATGCAGCGCGCCCCGGTCCGGCACGCGCTCGAAGCGAAAACGACAGCCCCGTCCTTCCCGACCGAGCCAGGACCGGATGTGGTGGAGCAAGGCGGCGACGTCCCGGCTGTTCCGGGCGATGGCGTCCTGCTCGCCGCCGATGCGGTCGCCGGCGAGCCGCAGGACCCTCCCGTCGCGGTAGCAGGGGAGAATGGCGGCGGTGGCGCCGCGTCGGCGCAGCTCGAAGACCAAGGGGCGCAGGCCGCCCGTCGCGTAGCCCGCATACCAGGCCGCATTCCAGGCGTAGGTCCGGAAGGGGGAGGCGTTCCCGGACGTCAAGGTGCGCCAGGCGTCCTCCAGCGAGTCGAGCGACGCGAGTCTGTCGTGGACGACGAGCTGTCCCTCCCCTGCGGGCTTCGCCAGTGCGCTTGGCGAGGCGCCCGTGGTCGAAGGCGGGTTGTGGTGCGCCGCTGTGGCGAAACCTTTGCTCAGGCGGGCCGGGCTGGGGTTGCTCATGGATCGGAGAAATCGAGAACGTTCGTTTTCATATGGATTTTATTGAAATTATAAATATTATCAAATCAAATTTGCTGTCTTCCATTCTTCCGCGTTGCGGCATGGCGCATCGCGAGGCGCGGGGGTGGCCCCGAGCGGCCCGCTCGAGGAGCGAGGGCCATGGGGACGCCGGTCGGCGGCGCGGTCCTGTCCTCCGGGAAGCGGCAGAACGCCTTCTTGGACGGGATTCCGGGAGGATTGCGTGTTGATGTTGATGTGGCCTTGCCTATAGTTGGCGAAGGTTTGTCACCCCAACCTCATCCGACACCCATGCGAAAAGCCATCCTCATCGCGGCCGCCTGCGGCCTCTTTCTCCCGCTGTCGAACGCCTCCGCGCAGGACAAGATCGACTTCGAGAAGCAGATCTACCCCTTCGTCAAGTCCGGCTGCGTCCTCTGCCATCGCCCCGAGCACGAGAACCCCGACCGCCCCGGTCGCAAGATCCGTCCGAAGGGCGGCTACGTCCTGACCAACGCCGAGGCCATCATGGGCGCCGAGAACGAGGACGGCGTGAAGTTCATCGTTCCCGGCAAGCCGGACGAGAGCCGGATGCTGCAAGTGGTGAAGCTGCCCCTCGACGACGACGACCACTATCCGCCGGAGGGCAAGGCCCCGCAGTGGACCGAGGCCGAGAAGGAGCTGTTCGCCAAGTGGATCGCCGAAGGCGCCGATTTCGGGGAGTGGAAGGAGGACCCCAAGCCGCTCGAGCTTCCCGAATGGGACGGCCAGGAGAAGGCCCCCGGCACCACCGAGACGGCGCCCTGAGCGACCGTCCGCTTCCCTGTTTCGGAAAAGCCGGAGCCGATGGCTCCGGCTTTTTTCGTCGCTGCCGGATTCCCGCCCCTCGGTCGGCCGAGATCCTCAATTCCCGACGAAGAAGCTCTCGGCGGCTTGCGCCGGCACGTCCGCCCCCGGCTTGAAGTGGTAGACGCGCTGGGCCTGGCCCGCCGGGTCCTCGGCGGCGTAGATGGCGAGCTCCACCTTCGACGCGCCGGCGGCGTCGGGGAGGAGGCGGGATTCGATCCTGACGGTGTTCTGCCCCCGCTTCGCCCCGCCCATGACGAGCTCGGTCGTCTTCAGGTTCTTGAAGGTGCCGAGGGGATGCCCGTTCACGGTGACCTTGACCTCGTAGCCGGTCGCGTCGATCCAGGCCTCGGCGACGTAGTGGGGCGTCTCGACCGGCTGGGGCACCGGCGGCATGACGGGGGCCGGCTGGAATTCCTCGCCGCGGAGGAAGGAGAAGTCGCCGTTGCGAATCTGCAGGAGGAGCTCGGCGTTGCCTCCGGGCTTCACGATGCGGAGGTTGTCGAACTTCCAGCTCCCCTCCTCGCGGAGAAAGTGGAGGACGAGGAGGTTGTCGGGAATGGCGACGCCGGGCTCCTCCCCGAAGTTCGCCTTGCCGAAGTAGGTCGAGGTGGCGGTGTCGCCGGTCGAGAGGACCCCCAGGGGAATCAGTCCGCCGAGGGAGGGCGCGGCGACGGGATCGTCGAAGAGCGCCTGGGGGAAGGGGAGCTTCTGGGAGACGATGAGGTTGCGGGTCTCGATTTGACGGGAGTAGGCGGTGGCCTGCTCCCAGAGCGCCAGATCGGAGGCGTCCATGGAGCGCCTCCAGGCGTCGTAGGCGGATTCGAGAGTGGCGCGGAGGCTGTTGTCGGGCTGCGCGGCGGGAGCGCCGTCGGACTGCGAGCGGGAGAGCGCGGGGGCGAGGCAGAGGGCGATGGCGGCGGCGATGGATCGGGGAAAATGCATCGCCGGACGATACCACCGTTCTTCGGCGAGTGGGAAGCCAGAAATCCGAAGCGGCGCCAGGAACCGGGAGGAGGATGGGAGGGGACGCTTGCACGGACTGAAAATGGGTGGCGTCGCCGAAACGGCGGCGCATACTCCGTGGTTCCTTTGAGATCGCATCCCCGTCGCCGGAGGAGGGCGGACGCCCGCGCCCGCCGCGTCCCTGCGCGGCCATCCTTTCGAGCAAGCGCCAACCAGAAAGCCGCATGAACCGCCTCCTCGCCTCCGTCTTCCATTTTCTCGGGGCCTTCATGCTGGCGACGGCGGGCGGGCAGGACGCCTTCGATCCATCCGAGTGGGAGCTGACCTTCTCCGACGAGTTCGACGGAGACAGGCTCGACTACGGGAAATGGACTCCGAAGGACCCCTGGGGAGTCGTGCGGAACGACGAGCTGCAGGCCTACATCGTAAAGGCCTTCTCGGTGGCGGACGGCGTCCTCCGAATCCGCTGCGAGGACGAGCCGTCCTACTACCACGGGGCGAAGCGCGACTATCGCTCCGGCATGATGACGACCTCCGGCAAGTACGCCCAAGCCTACGGCCGCTTCGAGATCCGCCG
>CAYMMC010000267.1:3320-4901 GCA_964391125.1 uncultured Akkermansia sp. | reverse complement strand
TAATGTTGTCGGCGTCCTCGCCCTTGATGAGCATGTCGGATTTGCACACGGCCCAAGCCTCGTCGTTCCAGTCCTGGCCGAAGAGCTTGGGCTGGGCGTCGGCATTGAGCTTGCGGATGTATTGCTCGGCGACGGAGAGCATGCCGCCAGTGCCGCAGGCGGGATCGTAGATGGTCTTGACGACGTGGCTGCGGGCGAGGTCTTTCTCGGGCGAGAGGAGGAGGTCGACCATCAGCTTGATGACCTCGCGCGGGGTGAAGTGCTCTCCGGCCTCCTCGTTCGATTGCTCCGCGCCGATGCGGATGAGCTCCTCGAAGACGTAGCCCATCTGCGCGTTGTCCACGCGCCCGGGGGAGAGGTCGATGGCCGCGAAGGCCTTGACGACGAGATAGAGGAGGTCCTTTTCGGCCATCTTCGCGATCTGCGCCTCGAAGCCGAAGCGCTCCATGATGGCGCGGACATTGGGGGAGAAGCTGGAGAGGTAGCGGTTGAGGTTCGGCGCGAGATGGTTCGGGTCGTCGAGCAGGCCGTTGAGCCCGCTGCCTTCCTCTGGCTTCGCCAGGGTGAATTTGGAGAGGTTGAAGAAGGGGACTCCGGTGATCTTGGAAAGCCGGTGGCGGACGACGTTCTCGCCCTTGGTCTGAATGGCGGCGTATTCCTTGAGCACCTTCGCCTTGGTCGGCGCGAGGATGCAGTCGAAGCGGCGCAGGACGGTCAGCGGAAGGATGACCTTGCGGTATTCGTTCCGTTTGTAGGGGCCGCGGAGCAGGTTGCAGATGCTCCAGATGAAGCTGGCGATTTGGGAGTGGTTCTCGGCGGACATTGCGGAGAGGCAGACTAGCCACAATGTCGGCGATGGCGAACGAAATCGACGCCCGCCAGAGCCCGGCCGCAGGAGCCATCCGCCCCCCTCAAATCACCCAGTCGGCTCCCTCGCCTTCGGCGGGCGGCGGGACCAGGTCGGTGAGGGGGATCGCGGCGCAGGCCCGGGTCAGGGCCTCGTCGGCGCGCACCCAGGCCTCGTGGACGCGGCCGGCGGAGACCCCGCCGTTGCCGGGGCTGCTCTCGATCAGCGATCCGCCCTCCATGGCCAGGGCGATGTCGGCGAGGGTGATCTCGCCGGGAGGACGGGCGAGGAGGTAGCCCCCGTTCTTCCCGCGACGGCTGAGGACGAGGCCCGCCTGGCGCAGGGTGGTGAGGATCTGGACGAGGTAGTTCGGGGAGAGCCGCTCCGCCGCCGCCAGCTCCTCCACCTGCCTCACCTCCCCCAAATCGTGGCGGCTCGCCAGCTGCGCGAGGACTTGGCAGGCATATTCGGTCTTCAGGGGGAGGCGCATGGGAAAAATCGCTTGCAAATCCGGCAATACCATACATTAGTAAGCGACGCAACTTTAAAATAATCCCCTCCCTCCGTTTCCAACCTGTTCGACGCCATGGGCAAATCCCCCAACGAAGCTCTCAAAGAAGCCAGCAACTACCTGCGCGGGACCATCCTGGAAGGCTTGGCCGACACGACGACCGGCACGCTCACCAGCGACGACCAGAAGCTGACCAAGTTCCACGGCAGCTACCAGCAGGACG
>CAYMMC010000267.1:0-3310 GCA_964391125.1 uncultured Akkermansia sp. | reverse complement strand
GGCCTACTCCTTCATGATCCGGGGGCGGGCGCCGGGAGGCGGGGCGACGCCGCAGCAGTGGCTGGAGATGGACCGGCTCGCCCGCCAATACGGGATCGGCTCGCTGAAGATCACGACGCGCCAGACCTTCCAGCTCCACGGCGTGATCAAGAACAACCTGAAGCGCACCATCTACGAGATCAACCAGGCGCTCTACGACACCATCGCCGCCTGCGGCGACGTGAACCGCAACGTCATCTGCAACCCCAGTCCGGCCCAGTCGCGCGTCCGGGACGAGGTCAGCGCCCTGGCCAGGAACATCTCGCGCCACCTCCTGCCGCGCTCCGGCGCCTACCACGACATCTGGCTCGGCGACGAGTCGGGCGAGCAGGTCAGGATCACCCAGGATCCCCCGCTGGTGGGCGAGGTCGCCGACGAGCTGGAGCCGATCTACGGGAAGCACTACCTGCCGCGGAAGTTCAAGATCGTCATCGCCGTGCCGCCGAGCAACGACGTCGACGTCTTCGCCCACGACCTCGGCTTCATCGCCATCCTCAACGAGGCGCAGGACCAGATCCTCGGCTACAACGTCACCCTCGGCGGCGGCATGGGCATGACCCACGGCAACGAGGCCACCTTCCCCCGCCTCGCCGACCTGATGGGCTACTGCACCCCCGACCAGGTCATCGCCGTGGCCGAGGCGGCGCTGCGCGTCCAGCGGGACTACGGCAACCGCGAGGACCGCGCCAACGCCCGGGTCAAGTACACGGTCGAGCGGCTCGGGCTGGAGCGCTACCGCAGCGAGATGGAGCGCCTGCTCGGCTACAAGCTGGGCGCGCCCCGGCCCTTCGTCTTCGAATCGAACGGCGACCCCTACGGCTGGACCCAGGACCACCTCGGCAACTGGCACTACTGCCTCTACATCGAGAACGGGCACGTCCGCGACACGCCGGACTACCCCCTGATGACCGGCCTTCGCGAGATCGCCAAGGTCCACGAGGGCGAGTTCTGGATGACGACCAACCAGAACCTCTTCGTGGCGAACATCTCCCCCGAGGCGAAGCCCCGCATCGAGAAGATGCTCGCGGAGTACGGCATCCTCGACTCCATCGGACGCAGCGCCCTGCGCCTCCACTCGATGAGCTGCGTGGCGCTGCCGAGCTGCGGCCTGGCCCTCGCCGAGGCCCAGCGCTTCCTGCCGACGCTCGTGACCGAGCTGGAGGAGGTGATGGAGGAGGCCGGACTGCGGCACGACGCCATCACCATCCGCATGACCGGATGCCCCAACGGCTGCGCCCGTCCCTACATCGCCGAGATCGCCCTCGTCGGCAGGGGGCCCGGCACCTACAACGTCTACCTCGGCGCGGGATTCGCGGGCGACCGCCTCAACAAGCTCTACCGCGCCTCGGTCAAGGCCGACGAGATCACGGCGCTGCTCCGGCCCGTCATCCTCGACTACTCCCTCAACCGCCTCCCCGGGGAGCGCTTCGGCGACTTCACCATCCGGGCCGGCTACGTGAAGGCGACCGAGAACGGACGCGACTTCCACAAGGACCTGATCGCCGCCGAGCCCGTGGCGCTCTAAGCCTTTGGCTCCGCAAGGATCGCGCACTCCCTCCCCTCCTGCCAAACAGCTAAAACGCCAATAGCTAAACCGCCAGACATGTCTCTCCCCAGCTCCCCCCTGCGTCCCGAACAACAACAGCTCGCCACCCATCTCGCGACCGGCATCGACCGCGACCAGGCGATCTGGCTCTCGGGCTACTTCTCCGGCATCGCCCAGGCCGGCGCCGCGCCCGCCGCCGCCCCGACCGCCGCCGCGAAGCGAAAGCTGACCGTGCTCTACGGATCCGAGTCGGGCAACGCCGAGAAGCTCGCCGTCGCCGCCGCGAAAACGGCGGAAAAGCAGGGCTTCAAGGCCGCCGTCGTCAACATGGCCGACGTCAAGCCCGCCGCCCTGGCGAAGGCCGAAAACCTGCTCGTCATCGTCAGCACCTGGGGCGAGGGCGATCCGCCGGACAACGCCACCTCCTACTACGAGGCCTTCATGGGCGACGCCGCGCCGAAGCTCGACGGGGTGAGGTTCTCCGTCTGCGGGCTCGGCGACACCAGCTACGAGCACTTCTGCAAGATGGGCAAGGACTTCGACGCCCGCCTCGCCGCCCTCGGGGCCGAGCGCGTCCACGACCGGGCCGACTGCGACGTGGACTACCAGGCCACCTACGACGCCTGGCTGAAAGCGGCCTTGGACGCCTTCCCCGGAGCCGTGCCCGCCACCGCGACCGCCGCTCCGGCGCTGGCGGCCGCCCCCGCCGTCTCCGCCCACGGTCTCTACGACAAGAGCAACCCCTACTCCTCCGAGCTGCTCGAGAAGGTCGTCCTCAGCGGCGCCGGATCGTCCAAGGAGGTCCTCCACCTCGAGTTCTCCCTCGAGGGATCGGGGCTCGCCTACGAGCCCGGCGACGCCCTCGGCATCCTGCCCGAGAACAGCACCGCCACCATCGACGAGGTGCTCGCCGCGACCGGGCTCAGCGCCAACGCCAAGCTCGGCGACAAGACCCTCGCCGAGGCGCTGCGGCACGACTTCGACATCACCACCCTCCAGCCCGCCATCGTCGACAAATACAACGCCGTCGCGGGCAACGCCGACCTGCAGAAGCTGCTCGACGAGGAGGGGCGCCCCACCCTCAAGGCCTGGGTCGACGGACGCCAGCTCGTCGACCTGCTGGAAGCCTATCCCTCGAAGGACTGGACCCCCGAGACCTTCACCGGCGCCCTCCGCAAGCTCGCCCCGAGGCTCTACTCCATCGCCTCCAGCCTGAAGAAGCACGAGGAGCAGGTCCACCTCACCGTCGCGGCGGTGCGCTACCACAGCCACGGGCGCGACCGAGCCGGCGTGTGCAGTTGCTATCTCGCCGACGAGGTCGCCGTGGGCGACGCGGTGAAAGTCTACTTCCACCAGAACAAGAACTTCCGCCTCCCCGAGAGCGACGACACCCCCATCATCATGATCGGCCCCGGCACCGGCATCGCGCCCTTCCGCGCCTTCGTCGAGGAGCGGGCCGCCCGCGAGGCCAAGGGGAAGAGCTGGCTCTTCTTCGGCGACCAGCACTTCTCCCACGACTACCTCTACCAGCTCGAGTGGCTCGACCACCTCGAGGACGGCGCCCTCACCGAGCTCAGCCTCGCCTTCTCCCGCGACCAGCCCGAGAAGATCTACGTGCAGCACCGCCTCCGCGAGCGGGGCGAGGAGGTCTACCGCTGGATGGAGGAGGGCGCCCACCTCTACGTCTGCGGCGACGCCTCGCGCATGGCCAAGGACGTGCAGCAG
>CAYMMC010000266.1:4180-4936 GCA_964391125.1 uncultured Akkermansia sp. | reverse complement strand
CTGAACAACGTCCGAACGTCCGGAAGGACGAGACCGTTGCGGAGTCCGAGAAACTCCGCGGCATTCCGAGAAACCCGTAACCCTATGAAGCGGAAAGCAGCCCTCCTTGCGGCCTGTTTCCTCGCCGCGGCGCCGGCCGCGCGGGTGGAGGCGGGCCAATTCGGCACCGGCTTCGCCGTCAGCCCGAAAGGCTACCTCGTCACCTGCCACCATGTCGTGCGGGACGCCGAGCGGATCGTTGCCCATGTCGGCGGCAGCTATCTCGAAGCCTCCATCGTCGCCCTCGACCCCCGCAACGACCTCGCCCTGCTCAAGGTCGCCCACTGGCCGGGCCGACATCTCGCCCTGGTCTCCTCGTCCGAAATCTCCTATGCCTCCGCAGTGCTCGCGGCGGGCTTCCCCGATCCGAGCGTGCTCGGAACCAATCCGAAGATCTCCACCGGCGTGGTCAACGCGCTCTCCGGCGTGCGGGACGACCCTCGCCACATTCAGATCTCCGCTCCCGTCCAGCCTGGCAACTCGGGGGGGCCCCTCCTCTCCTCCTCGGGCCGGGTCGTCGGGGTGATCGCCGCCGGCCTGAACTCCATCGACCGCATGGCGAACGGAGGCTATCTGCCCCAGTCGGTGAACTACGCCGTGAAGGCGGACCTCGTCTTCCCGCTCCTGAAAAGCGCCGGAGTCTCCACACCGAAATTCGGCACCCGGACCCCTGCCGGTCCGAAACAGGTGGAGCGCGCCCTCGACGCCATCGCGCTG
>CAYMMC010000266.1:0-4170 GCA_964391125.1 uncultured Akkermansia sp. | reverse complement strand
GATCGAGGGACTGAAGAAGGGCGACCGCATGCTGGTCGGCTCCCGCCCCGCCACGCCGCCGGAACCGACGGCAAGGCCGAGCACCGTCCCCGTGTCCTTCCCGCCGGAGCGCCCCGCGCCCTGGGTCTTCCCCGATTCCCACACCCGTCCGATCAGCGTCGCGGAGGTCGGCGCCCTGCCCCCCGCCGCTCTCTGGCGCGCCCGCAACGAGATCTACGTCCGACACGGCTTCATCTTCCCCAACGAGGAGGGCCGCCGCTTCGCGGCCGAGTTCGGCGCCCACTACCGGCCCGTCACCCCATCGGTGGAGGCGGTGCAGCAGCGCCTCTCCGCCATCGAGATCGCGAACCTCCGCCTCATCGCGGATTTCGAGCGCTGATAGAGTGTGTCCGGCGCTTGAGCTCTGGACCTTGGTGAATTCGGATTTCGGATTTCGGATATCCCGGAATATAGTCGACCGTGGCCGAGGACCTCCCAACCCCCGAACCGAAACCTAGACGTCGTTCCTCGCGGGGCATCCTGCGCTGGCTCGTCCGCGCCTTCGTTCGCTCCACCGCCGCGGGCGGAGTCGCCGTCCTCCTTCTCGCCATCCTCGCCTCGGTCCTCTACCTGAATCGGGTCCGCCTTCTCAACCAAGCCCTCGACTTCCTCGTCGCCCCCTTCCGGGTCACCGTCGACGAGATCGCCTTCCTCCCGCTTGGCAGCGTCCGCGTCACGAACCTGCGCCTCGCTCCGAAATCGGCCCCGCCCGGCTCGCTCCTCGCGTCGATCCCCGAGGCGCATCTGACCTATCGGATCGCGGAGCTGCGAAAGACGAGACGCTTCGAGAACCTGACCCTGCGGGGCGCCTCGGTCGTGGTCGACGACGTCCTGCTGGCCTCGCTGACGGCGCCGCGGGCGGAACCTGGCGACGTGCCTGCACGGGAGCCCTTCCTCCTCTCCCGGCTCGCCCTCTTCACCGGCACGCTGGCCGTCGAGGACAGCCACTTTCTCGTCGATCTGGAGTCCCTGCCCAAGATCCAGGGAGGCTGGAGCTTCCGCAGCGGGTCGTTCGACTTCGGGGAATCGGGGCTCAGCCGCACGCCCTTCGCATGGCAGCTCTCGGACCTTGCCATCGGCCCCGACGGACGCGACGGCAGGATCGCCGCCTTCTCGGGCGAGGGCCGCGTCTCCGCCGACCTGCGGCGCTTCGAGTTCGGACCGCTCCGCCTCGAGCATCCCGTCCTTCGCCTCACGCCGCAAACCTTCCCGCGCCGGACCAAGCCGCCGACCGAAGAGGGCGCCCCCCCCCGCCCAGGCCCCTCCGATCCACCGCCGGCCCGCTCGATCCATCTGCAGGGCGTCGAGGTCGCCGGCGCGGAACTGTCGATCAAGGGCTTCGACGGCGCGGACGGCGGACCTCTCCTGCCCGATTTCTCCTTCGGGACCTCCTTTTCCCTGCCCGCCCTCGCCTTCGCCGAAGGCGGCTGGAAAGGCGACGGCCCCCTCGCCTTGACCCTGAGAGAGGCCCGCGTCGGCGCCGGCGGCCCGCCCTTTCTCTCGGCCGCCTCGATCCAGGTCGAAGCCCAATCCCTCGGCGCCCTCCTCGCCGAACGCCGCCTCTCGAAAGTCGTTTTCGAAACGCCCGACCTCCTCGCCAGCAACGGAACGCTGGCGCGCTTTCTCGGGTCGAAAGCGGAAGCGCAGGGGGAGGACGACCACGAAGACAAGGACGAAGCCGAGGCGGCAACGCCGGACGCGGCCGCCTCGCCCTGGGTCTTCGAAACAGTCGAGATCCTTCCAGGCAGCGTGCGGATCCGCGACCTCGACCTCGGCGGGAAGCGGGCCCCCGAATTCTCCACCGCGATCCGCGGGACCCTGCGGGATCTGCGCTTCGGCGGCGGGGCGGGCTTCGCCTCGGAGGGCCTCCAATCGCTGCTGCTGGAGCAGACCCGCCTCCGCCCCCCCGGCGCCGCCGCCTCGGCCGAGCCGCTCCTGTCGATGGAGCGCGTCGAGCTGGAGGGCAACTGGGCCGACTTCCAGCGGGAGAACCTCGTCGAGCGCCTCGTCGTCCGGGGACCGAGGATCGAATTCACCGACGCCGCCCTCGGCGACTGGCTCCGCGGCGGCGACCCCGGCCCCGGCGCGCCGCGCCCCATCAACCGTCCCGTCTACAAGGCGAGGCATCTCGAGGCGAGCGGCGGCCGGCTCGTGGCGGACTCCAGCTTCGCCACCGGGCGGGTGCCGAAGATCCATGCCGACTTCTCCCTGGCGACGGCCCCGCCGCGCGAAGGCGATCCCTTCGCCTACCGCCTCCAGCTCGACGAGTTCGCCATCCGCAACCACGCCCGTCTGCTGGAGCCCGTCGGTCCGCCAAGGCCGGCGGAACAGGATCCGACGGACGCGATCAGCCCGCTCGCCGAGGGGGAGGTCTTCCGCGTCAAGCGCATCGAGGTCGATTTCACCGCCGCCGGCCTGCAGCGCACCCGCCGCATCGACAAGCTGAAGATCGACGGCGCCGTCCTCACCGTCGGCGAAGGGCTGAAGGCCATCGCCGGGGACGGAGCGCCCGAGGCGCCCTCCGACGCGCCCGATCCGGCCCCGAACGCCGCCGCTCCGTTGCCGGCCTCGCCCACCCGCGACCTGCCCGCCTGGACCCTCGGCGAGGTCGAGATCACGCGCAGCCGGGTCCATTTCGAATCGCTCATCCCGCAGGTCGAAGGCCTCCAGTTCGCCATCGAGACGAAGCTCACCGAGCTGCCCCTCTCCCTCGACGGCATCCTCGCCCAGGAGGCCAAGCAGAAGATCGAGCTCGCCGGCATCGTCATCAAGGACCCCTACGACTCCTTCATCACCGTGGCCGAGCTGCCGACCATCTTCGTCGAGTTCAGCCTCGCCGGCCTCGCCCGTCAGGAGGTCGACCAGATCGACCTGATCGGACCCTCCCTCCACGTCGGGCAGGGGCTCTTCTGGTGGGTCGACTACCAGCGGAGGTTCCGCGAGCAGAACGAGGGCGCCAGCATCGGCATCGAGACCGACGCCGCCGCGAGAAAGCCCGACTGGATCATCAAGACGATCAACGCCTCCGCCGGCAAGATCGTCATCTCGCCGACCGGCGTGCCCATCGGCGTGGTCCCCTTCCCCTTCAACGCCACCACGAACATGTCCGGCGGCGACATCGAGCTGAAGCTGAACATCCCCGACGAAGAGCACGTCTACCGCTTCCCCGACTACAAGGTCGAGCTCGAGGGGCTCGCCGGCGACGTCCAGTTCAACGTGCCCGTGAAGGACCTCAACAACAACCTCGTCCAGACCTTCACCCTCCGCCGGGCCAAGTGGAAGGACTTCGACGCCCGCGACCTCTACATCACCGCCACCTTCGACGAGAACGGGATCTACGGGAACTTCGGCGGCGAGGCCTACGCCGGCTACGCCGAGGGCGGATTCAACTTCTACCTCACCGACCGGGGGAAATGGGACGCCTGGATCGCCGGGACCGACCTCGACACCGGGCCCGTCACCAGGATCCTCGTGCCCGACTCCTTCCTCATGGACGGCAAGGTCTCCCTGAAAATCGTCTCCGAAGGCCGCGACAAGACCGTCGGCGAGACCACCGGCGAGTTCCAGACGACCACCCCCGGATGGTTCGACATCACCAAGCTGGACAGCGTCTTCGAAAAGCTGCCGCCGGAGTGGAACTCCCTCCAGCGCAGCCTCACCGAGCTCAGCCTCGTCGCCTTGAAACGATTTGATTATGACAAAGGGGCCGGTAGCCTCTACTTTCTGAACCGCGCGGGAACGCTCGAGCTGCGCTTCGCCGGCGACTACGGCTCCCGCGAGTTGAACCTGCACGTGCACGACCGGCGGCGCCCCGGCCCATCCGAGGACGCGAACGCCCCGGGGACGCCGTCGGACGTCCCCGCCACCCCGCCCGCCGCAGCACTCCCCCCCGCCGACGACGCCGAACTCGCGAACCTGAAGAGCCGATGACGAGCGCTCCCCTTCCCCCCTCCCCCCGGACTTCCCTCGCCCCGGCCGCGCGCTGCGGCTTGGCTGCGGTCCCTCTCCCGGCCTGCCTCAAGCCCTTCGACGTGAACGTGAACACGCCCGAGCCGATCAAGGTCGACCTCTCCATGGACGTCCACGTCTACCAGCACGGCGCCGCCGCCGACAAGAAGGCCGCCGAGACCG
>CAYMMC010000265.1:0-4939 GCA_964391125.1 uncultured Akkermansia sp. | reverse complement strand
AAGAAGCAAGCGGCATTTTCAAAAAATTCTTGACCTAGGACAGGAAATTTACCCATGCTGGTAGATATGGTTTTTGTTGAAATTATAAAATCCCGGAATCGGGGAAAGCCGCCAACAAAACCCTCACACGAACCAACCACCCGAAAACGCACATGAAACTACGAACGATCATTGCCGTGCTTGCCCTCGGCTCCCTTGCGCCAGCAGGTGCCCAACAGGTTCCCTTTCCGGCAGGGACCTTCGATGACTCGGCCGCATGGACTGCGTCCGGCAATGGCGCCTCCGTCAGCGGAGGAGTCGGGACCATCGCCCCGCTCGCTGCCGGGACCGGCACTCTCACGGCCGACTCCGGCGCGAGCTTTGTCCCAAGCTCCCTCTACGAAGTCTCGTTGGACATTACGAGCTCCAGTCTCTTGAGCGTCGGTCGCACCGTTGGAGTGGAAGTCCTCGACGGCGGCGGACAGGTCGTCGCCTCCCTCAGCGGGGACCAGCTCCTGAACGCGCTCGGCATCAACCTTCTCAACATCGGCACCCTCGCCGGCGATCTGAACCTGCTGGACGGCGCCCTCACCGACGACCTGCTCGTCATCGGAACGCTGCGGGACCTTCTCGAATCGCTCCTCGACGTGGATGGCAGCCTCCTCGATCCGACTCTGTTCGCCGCGATCCAGGAGCTGCTGGACTCGGTCGCGGGCGCCGACGCCAGCCTGCTCGCCCTGGTGGCGGAGCTGCTCAACGAGGCCCTCGGTGGCTCCATTGCCAACCCGGGCGGCGGCCTTCCCCTCGACCTGAACGACCTTCTGAACGGCGGCGCCGGTCTCGATCTGATCGCCGACATCCTCGAGCTGGATCTTCTCGACCCGGGCGACGCCGCCATCGCCGCCGAGCTGCAGGATCTCCTCGGCTTCCTGCTTGTCCCCGGAAACGAAGGGCCGGTCGAGAAGCTCGTCGACGTCATCGCCGCCCTCCTCGGCAATCCCGGCGATATCGACCTTGTCGCCGAATTGCTCGCGACCCTGCTCGGGGAGCAGGATCTCGTTGCGGGCGTTCTCAACGTCCTCAACCTCGAACTCATCGAAGGGGATCTCCTCGGCTCCCTCGCCGATCTCGAGCTTCGGGAGCTCCTCGGCATTCTCGACACCAGCTCGAGCAGCACCCAAACCGCCAAGCTCCTCTTCACCACCGGCGCCCCCGCCCCCGCCGGAACGCTCAAGGTGCGCGTCTCCGCAGGCGTGACGCTCGGCCTGGGCGACGCCGTCGAATTCGACAACATCGTCCTGCGCCAATTCAGCCTCGTTCCGACTCCCGGCATTCCGGGTCTTCCCGGCACCCCGGGAACTCCCGGCGCCCCCGGCGGCACGAACGTCCTCGCGGCCCGTCCGGTCGTCAAACCCAAGCAGCCCCGCGTCATTCGCCGCATCTCCCGCCCTCGGGTCGCCATCCGGGGCACGGCCGTGGCCTACGGACCGGGGAACTCCATCGCCAGGGTGTTTGTGAAGGTCAAGGGCAAGGGCACGAGCAGCCGGGACCGCAAGTTCAAGAAGGTGAAGGGTCTCGAACGGTGGACCGCCCGCGTCCGCGTTCCCGTCAGCACCAGGACTCGCGTCATCTTTTACGCGCGGGACGCCAAGGGGCTCAAGTCGAGACAGCAGCATGTCCGGGTTTCCCGGAGCCTGTAGGGCGCGCCCAAGGCATTTCGTCCGAAGGGGCATCCGGTGCAAGCCGGATGCCCCTTTTCCGGCTGCGCCGCGCCTGGTCCGCGCAGTCCGGCTTTCGACAGGCGCTTCGGGACGGGATAGATTGCCGGCGCCATGATCTACCTCGACAACAACGCCACCACACGGACCGCTCCGGAGGCCCTCGAAGCGATGCGGCCCTGGCTCGACGAAGCCTACGGCAATCCCTCGGCCGGCTATCGATTCGGACGCGAGGCGCGACGAGCCGTCGACCGCGCCCGCGAACAAGTCGCGGCGCTGATCGGCGCCCATCCGGAGGAGATCGTCTTCACCAGCGGCGGCACCGAGTCGAACAACGCCGCGATCCGCTCCGCCCTCTCCCTGCGGCCGGAGCGCCGCGCCATCCTCGCCTCCACCGTCGAGCACAGCGCCGTCGAGGCGCCGGTGAAGTTCCACGGAACGGCCGGCTACGAGACTCGCTTCGCTCCGGTGGACCCCTTCGGTCGGCTGGATCTGGAGGCGTGGCGGGCGCATCTGGAACAGGGCGGGGTCGCCCTCGCGACCCTGATGTGGGCGAACAACGAGACCGGCGTGATCAGCCCCCTCCCCGAGGCCGCCGCCCTCGCGGCGGAGCACGACGCCTACTTTCACAGCGACGCGGTCCAGGCCGCCGGAAAGATCCCTCTCCGCGTCGATGCTTTGCCGATCCACACCCTTTCGCTTTCGGCCCACAAACTGCATGGGCCGAAGGGCGTCGGCGCGCTCTGGGTGAACCGCCGCGCCCGCTTCCAGCCCCAGTCCCTCGGCGGAGGGCAGGAGGACGAGCGCCGATCCGGCACCGAGAACGTCCCCGGCATCGTCGGCTTCGGCGTCGCCGCCGAGCTGGCGGCGCAAGCTCTCGACGAGGGGGAGCGCATCGCGGCGCGGCGCGACCGCTTCGAGCGCGGCGTGGCCGAGGCCTTGCCCGACGTCGAGATCAACGGCGATCCCGGCGGGCGCCTTCCGAACACGAGCAATCTCTACTTCCCCGGCGTCGACGGCGAAGGCTTGCTGATCCTCCTCGACGAGGCGGGGGTGTGCTGCTCGCCCGGCTCCGCGTGCAGCACCGGGCAGGTCCAGCCGAGCCGCGTCGTCCGGGCGATGGGGCATCCGGCGGCGCGGGCCCGCGGCAGCGTCCGCTTTTCCCTGTCGCGCTTCACCACGAGCCAGGAGATCGACGACGCCGTTGCCGCCGTCGCCAAGGCGGTCGGGAAACTGCGGGTGGTCCTGCCGGGGCGGTGAGGCGGCCGGAGCGCCGGCGGCCCGTCAGCTCCCCTTGCCGAGGTAGGCGGCGGTGCTTTCGTGGTTCGCCTGCATGGCCTCGGCGCCGAGCTCCCAGTCCATGGGGCAGACCTCGCCGTTCTCCTCGAAGTGCTGGAGGGCGTCGACCATGCGGAGGGCCTCCTTGATGGAGCGGCCGAGGGGCAGGTTGTTGACGAGCTGGTGCTGCACGATGCCCTCCTTGTCGATGAGGAAGAGGCCGCGGTAGGCGATCAGCTCGCCCTCGGCGACGAGGTTGCCGAACTCGTCGAGGTCGTAGTTCCCCACGAGCACGTCGTAGGCGGCGGAGATGGTCTTGTTGGTGTCGGCCACGAGGGGGTAGGTCACGCCTTCGATGCCGCCCTTGTTGCGGGGGACCTGGAGCCAGCCCCAGTGCGACATCTCGGTGTCGGTGGAGCAGCCGACCACGGCGACGTTGCGCTTCTCGAACTCGGCGAGGTGGTCCTGGAAGGCGGGGAGCTCGGTGGGGCACACGAAGGTGAAGTCCTTCGGATAGAAGAAGAAGAGGACGTATTTCGATCCGCGGTAGGAGTCGAGGGAGAAGGATTCGACGATGCGCCCGTCGACGACGGCTTGGGCGGCGAAGGAAGGGGCGGGTTGTCCGACGAGAACTGACATGGGATGGGATTGGATTCGGGTTTGTAGGGAGGACCGCCGAGGCGGCGGAGAACGTTCGGCGAGTCCAGCGGCGAATCAACCGTCGATTGCGCCTCGATGCCGCGACAGGGGCACGGACGCGCGAAACTCCGGCAAACCCTTGTCGACGGTCGGCGAGACATGGAAAGGCACGCCCGAAAGGTGGAGGAATGGCCGCAAAAAACTCGGAAGCGCAAAAAAGGGAGGGGAAGGTCTTTGCGCTTCCGAGTTTTTTGCGGCCATGTCTTCCATTTTGGGGAAGGGTGCGGCTTTTTTCCGCGCTTCTTCCATGGGAACCGATCTGCCGTCCTCGATCCTCGCCGCCCCGCTCGCGGAGACGGGCTTGATCCGCCTCGACCGCAAGGCTGCGGAGGGCCTGGCCAAGCTCGGCCTCGTCACGGTGGGCGACGCGATCCTCCACTTTCCGCGCCGTCACGAGGACCGGACGCGCTTCGACCGCTTTCCCGAGAGCGCCATGGACCGCCCGGTCTGCCTGCACGTCTCCGTCGTGGACGGCCGCAGCCTCTTCGGGCGGGGCCGGGGCCGGGCCCGCTACGAGGCGACGGTGGAGCCGGTGGGCGGCGACCTGCTCGGCAACCGGCTCGTCCTGCGCTGGTTCAACGCCTCCTACCTCTCCAGGGTCATCGCCGCAGGACAGAGGCTGGTGATCTACGGCCAGCCGAAGGAAAGCGGTCGCCGGCTCGTGGTCGACCATCCCGACTTCGAGATCGTCGAGGACGACGAGACCGCCGCCGAGCCGCATATGGGCCGCATCGTGCCGGTCTACCCGCTCGCCGCCGGGGTGGGCCAGAAGCCGCTGCGCGCCCTCGTCCACCGGCTCCTCTCCTCGCTGCCCGACGCGGCCCTGGCCGACGTCTTCCCCGCCGCCACCGCTTTCTCCGGCGGTCTCGGCCGCGCCGCGGCGATCCGGACGCTGCACTATCCCGCCACCATGGCGGATCTGGAGCCGGCCCGCCGCCGCCTCGCTCTCGAGGAGTTCGCCGGACTCCAGCTCGAGCTGCTGCGCCGCCGCGCGGAGCACCGCTCCCGGGGCGGCAGGTCGCGATGCGGCGAGGGGAGGCTGCTCGAGCGCTTCCTCGCCGCTCTCCCCTTCGCCCCGACCGGCGCGCAGCGGCGCGCCATCGCCGAACTCCGCGCCGATCTCGCTTCGCCCGCGCCGATGGCGCGGCTGCTGCAGGGCGACGTGGGCGCGGGGAAGACCCTCGTCGCGGCGGCGGCGGCGCTGCTCGTGGTGGAGTCGGGCGCCGACGCGGCCGTGATGGCTCCCACCCAGATCCTCGCCGAAC
>CAYMMC010000264.1:0-4949 GCA_964391125.1 uncultured Akkermansia sp. | reverse complement strand
TTCTCGTCCTCAGTCCCGAGCCAACCGACGTCTTCGTCGGCATGGGCGGCACGCTCGCCCGCCTCAAGGACCAGGGCCACGAGGTGAAGCTCGTCTTCCAGACTTCCGGCAGCCTTCGCGTCGCCGACGCCGCCGCCCTGAACTTCGCCCGGGTCGCCTTGGAGATGGCCGAGTCGAGCCAGCCGAACGAATGGGAGGGGCAAACGGCCTACGCCAAGTCCATCGTCGAGGCGATCGAGGCCAAGGGCGAGTTCGGCACCGACCCCAGCTCGGTGAGGCGCCTGAAGGGCCTGATCCTGCGCGGCGAGGCGCGCGACGCCGCATCCGTTTGCCGGCTCGGATACGCTGAGAATCAGTTTCTTGACCTTCCTTTCTACGAAACGGGGAGATATCGCCGTTTTCGCATCTCCGACGCCGATTCACAGGCCGTCGCCGAGGTGCTCTCGGACTACCGGCCGGACAGCGTCTTCGCCACCGGCGACTCGAGCGATCCGAGCTCGCCCCAGGCGATCGCCTTCCGCGCCTTCGCCGAGGCCTGGGACGCGCTCTCCGGCGCCGAGTTCCGGGCCGGATGCGGCGTCTGGCTCTACCGGGGCCGGGACCGCCCCTTCGAGGCGCACGAGATCGACATGGCGGTGCCCATCAGTCCCGACCAGCTCGACGAGAAGGTCGAATCGCTCCGGCGCTTCATGTCGATCGGCGAGGGCGAGCTCAACGCGGCCGTCCGCAACCGCGAGATCGCCGCCGCCTACGATGCGCTCGGTCTGGCCGAATACGAGGGCATCGAGGCCTTTCGGCGCTGGTCGCCGGCGTGAGGAGCCACCGTCCGACCATGGCCCAGCGAATCGAAGTCCGGGTGAAGCCGAACGCCAAGGTGGAGGCGCTCGAGGAGCAGCCCGACGGCACTTGGATCGCGAGAATCAAGGCCCCTCCCGTGGACGGTCGCGCCAACCAGGCGCTCGTCGCCCTGGTCGCCAAGCACTTCGGCGTCGCCAAAGCCCAGGTCTCGATCCGCACCGGCGCCTCGGCGCGGCTGAAGCGTCTGGAGATCGAGCGCTGAGCTGTCTTTCCCGGCACGGTCTGCGCTTCTTCGCGTCGCCGGTTAGGATTCCTCCGCCGCAGAGCGCGACTTCCACAACAAGGAACGAGCGTTCCGCGTCCCGGATCGGAGAGAAATTCCCGAATCCGACCGCGCGACCGTCTCCGGAGCCGTCACCCCCGAGCCGCCTCGTAGGCGTGCGCGGCCCGCAGCAATGCCGCCTCGCCGAAGGGTTTGCCGAGCAGCTGCAGGCCCACGGGCAGGTCCTTCCCCTCCACCGGCACGGTGCCGCAGGGCACGGAGATGCCGCAGACGCCGGCGAGGTTCGCGGAGATCGTGTAGACGTCGGCGAGATAGACGGCGAGGGGATCGCTGTGCCGCTCGCCGATGCGGAAGGGCGGGGCGGGGGAGACCGGCGAGGCGACGAGGTCGACCTTGGCGAAGGCGGCTTCGAAATCCCGCCGGATCAGGGTGCGCACCTTCTGGGCGCGCAGGTAGTAGGCGTCGTAGTAGCCCGAGCTGAGGACGTAGGTGCCGAGAATGATGCGACGCTTCACCTCCTCGCCGAAGCCTTCGTCGCGGGTTTTCCCATACATGGCGAGGAGATCGCCGGCCTCGGCGCGGCGACCGTAGCGGACCCCGTCGAAGCGGGCGAGGTTCGAGGAGGCCTCGGCGGTGGCGACGATGTAGTAGGTGGCGACGGCGTGCTCGGTGTTCGGCAGGGAGATGGGCACGATCTCGGCGCCGAGGGACTCCAGCGTCTTCACCGCGTCCTCGACCCGCCCGCGGATCGCGGGATCGAGGCCTTCGGCGAAATACTCCGAAGGCAGGCCGATGCGGAGGCCCTCGATGTCCTTGCCGATCTCGTCGGTGTAGCGCGGAACCGGGGCGTCGAGGCAGGTGGAGTCGCGCTCGCAGGTGCCGGCGATGGCCTCCAGCATGGCGGCGGCATCGGCCACGGTCTTGGTCATGGGGCCGCATTGGTCGAGGGAGGAGGCGAAGGCCACGAGGCCGTAGCGGGAGACGCGGCCGTAGGTGGGCTTCAAGCCCACGATGCCGCAATGCGAAGCGGGCTGGCGGATGGAGCCGCCCGTGTCCGTGCCGAGGGCGGCGATGGCGGTGTGGGCCGCGACCACGGCGGCGGAGCCGCCGGAGGACCCGCCGGGGATGCGGTCGGGATCGTGGGGATTGCGGCAGGGCTGGAGGCCGGAGTTCTCGTTCGACGATCCCATGGCGAACTCGTCCATGTTGGTCCGCCCGAAGGGGATCGCCCCGGCCTCGCGCAGCTTGCGGATCACGGTGGCGTCGTAGGGCGAGGTGTAGTGCCCGTGGAGGAGCTTCGAGGCGCAGGAGCAGGGGTGCCCCTTCACGTTGATGAGGTCCTTGACCGCGATGGGCACGCCGCCGAGGGGAAGGGAAAGGTCGGCCTTCTCCGCGTCGGCGAGGGCCTGCTCGAGGTCGTAGGACAGGTAGCCACCGATGGCCGGGTCGCGGGCGTCGATCTCGGCGGCGAGATCGGTCAGGACTTCGGCGGGCGTGAGCGAGCCATCGTGGTAGGCGGCGCGGAGTTCGGCGATGGTGAGCTTCGTTTTCAGGGGGAAGTTTGTGAGTGTTCAGTTTTCAGTGGCGGAGGAACACGGGCGTGCCGCCTGCGGGGGACGTCTCGACGCGCTTCACTCGATCACCTTGGGCAGGCGGAACTGGTCCTGGGCCACGGCGGGGGCGTTGGCGAGCGCCTCCTCGCAGGTGAGGCCGCCCTCGGCGGCGAGGTCCTCGCGCATCACGTCGAAGAGGGCGGCGGCGTGGGCGGTGGGTTCGATGCCATCGACGTCGATGCGGCTGAGCTGCTCGACGTGGCGGAGGATCTGATCGATCTGGCCCTGATAGCGCTCGGCTTCCTCGTCGGTGAGCTCGAGGCGGGCGAGGGAGGCGACTTGGCGGATGTTCATCGGAGGGAGGGGATCACAGCACCTGCCCGGAATCCTTCCACTTCTCGTGGAAGGTTTGGTAGGCTTTCGGGGAGATTTCGGAGGGCTTGATTTCGCTGCGCCCGCCCCAGAAGACGTTGGTGTAGAGCAGGGGAATGCCGACCTCGGCGAGATGGGCGTCGATGGCGGCCTTGTGCTCCAGCACGCGGGCCCGGTCGGTGCCGTGGACGACCCCCATGATGTTGACCCCGCCGAAGCGCGGCCCGCCCTCGCGCCAGTAGCAGTGGGTCATGATGTGGTGGCGGCCCACTTCGGAACCGGCGCGGGCCTGCATACCCTCGGGGACTTTCCAGTGGAAGAGGGCGTTGAAACGGGTTACGCGCTGGCCGCTTTGGCTTGGCTTGACGTGCTCCAGGAAAGTGGAGAAACGACCGATAACCTTTTTTTGATCAAGGGTTTTCGCAATTTCCAGAAACTTCTCCCGGTCGAATCCGATGGCGTCGGCGCGAGGCCCCCAGGGATCCTCGCCGATTTCGTGGGGCGCGAGCTCCTCCTTGATCGCGAGGAGCACTTCCCATTCGTCGGCGTCGAGCTCCACCGTGGTGGTGGTGGTCATGACGGCCGGCTCGTCGGATTTCGCCCCAGGCTCCATCGACTTGCGCCGGACGTGCCCGACGCCGAGGGCGAAGATGCCGTTCGCGGGCATGAGGACGAACTCGTGGGCGCCGACGAGGCGTCTCAGCACCTCGGCGTGCTCCTCGAGCGATTCGCCCTGCGGCACCTTCAGGGTGGTCCAGAGCTTGTAGTCGCTGCCGGAGATCTCCCGGTCGGTCGAGCGGGTCACGACGTGGCCGCTGAAGGGGTCTTCGCGGAACATGAAGTCGAAAGTGGCGTCGAGCTTGTCGGGATCGACCTTCCAGGCGCAGAGGGCGCCGTGGGCGAGCTTCGTCGCCAGCAGGGTCTGGCGGACCCGGCGGATCACCCCGGCCTCGAGCATGGCCCGGATGCGCTCGACGACCGTCTCGAGGGGCAGCCCGCACGTTTCCGCGATGTAGTGGAAGGGCCGGCGCTGAAAGCCCTCGACGAGGTCTTCGGAGACCGCAAGGATGCGGCTGTTCACCGGATCGTCGTGATCGACCGGGACGGAGGGGTGGGTTTCGGCGCTCATGGGCGGTGAACTTAGGCAAGACATGGGATTCGGGCAAGTTTGAGTTGGCCAGGAGACGGGAATCGGGCAACTTCTCGTCGAATGAGAATGAGGGTGGAGACGATCGATCTTGAGTTTCAGGGCGTGCGCGGCGGCATCGCCGCCTACCTGGTGCGCGGCGGCGAAGGAGCGATTCTGGTCGAGACGGGACCGGAATCGACGCGGCGGCGCCTGCTGGAGGAATTGGCCCGGCTCGGCGTGGAGGCGGGGGAGCTGAAGGGCGTGTTCGTCACCCACGTCCACCTCGACCACGCGGGGGCGGCGGGATGGTTCGCTGCGCAGGGCGTTCCCGTCCACGTCCACCCGCGCGGAGCCCGGCACCTCGTCGATCCGACCCGCCTCGTCGAGAGCGCCCGCCGCGTCTACCGGGACCGCTTCGACGCGCTCTGGGGCGGGATGACGCCCGCGCCGGAGTCCTTGGTGCGACCGCTCGCCGACGGAGAGGCCGTCGTCGTCGCGGGGCTTCCAGTGACCGCCCGCGAGACGCCGGGCCACGCCTTCCACCACCACGCCTACCAGATCGGCGGCGATCTCTTCGCCGGCGACGCCGCCGGAGCGAAACTGGGCGGAAGCGACGGCGACTATCTCTCGGTGACCTCCGCTCCGCCCCAGTTCCATCTCGAGCACACTCTCGCCAGCATCGATGCGCTGGCCCGGCTGGCGCCGGAACGGCTCTGGCTGACCCATTTCAGCGTCGTCTCCGATCCCCAAGCCCACCTCGCCGCCTACCGCGAGGCGGTGGAGCTGAACGCGGAGTTCGTCCGTCGGCGCATGC
>CAYMMC010000263.1:0-4959 GCA_964391125.1 uncultured Akkermansia sp. | reverse complement strand
CCCATAATAGTTTCTCTCTGGATTCAAATGCGGTTTTCCGGGGCATCAGCGGCGGCGCTTCTTCGCCTTGCGCCGTTCGACGATGAACTTGTCGCTGCCCTTGTATTTCTGGCGGGTCCTCTGCCCCTTGACGTGGCCCCAGGGGCTCTTGAGGTGCTGGCGTCCGCCGCCGGACTTCGACTTGCCTTCGCCACCGCCGTTCGGGTGGTCGACCGGGTTCATCGCCATGCCGCGGACGGTCGGACGGACACCGAGCCAGCGGGTGCGCCCCGCCTTCGCGCTGACGACCTGGCTGTGATGGGTGTTGCCGACGGTGCCGATGGTGGCGTAGCAGCTGGTGTGGATGCGCCGGATCTCTCCGGAGGGCAGCTTGACCAGGGCGTAGCTGCCTTCGCGGTTGGAGAGGACGCAGCTCTGGCCCGCGCTGCGGGCGATCTGGCCGCCGCGGCCGGGGGTGATCTCGACGTTGTGGATCGTCGATCCCGTGGGGATGCTGCCGAGGGGCAGGGCGCAGCCGGGCTTGGTCGGCGCCTTCTCGCCGGCGGAGACCTGGGCGCCGACCTCCAGCCCGCGAGGCGCGAGAATGTAGGAACGCTGCCCGTCCCCGTATTCGATGAGAGCGATGCGGGCGCTGCGGTTGGGATCGTATTCGATGCTCAGCACCTTGGCGACCTCGTCGCGGCGGCTGCGCTTGAAGTCGATGAGGCGATACTTGCGCTTGTGGCCACCGCCGCGATGGCGGCAGGTGATGCGACCGTTGTTGTTCCGTCCGCCGGACTTCTTGAGCGGGCGGCAGAGGCTCTTCTCGGGCGACGAGGCGGTGATCTCCCCGAAATCGGGAAGCAGCTTGTAGCGGCTCGGCGGAGTGATGGGACGATAGGATTTCAGGGCCATGGCTCTTGCGGGAGGTGGACGGTTAGACGAATTCGATGGACTCGCCGTCCGCGAGGCGGACGAAGGCCTTCTTCCAGTTCTTGGTGCGGCCGAAGTCGGCGCGGCGCTCGCGCTTCTTCTTGCCTTGGTAGTTCGCGGTGCGGACGTCGGCGACCTTCTTTCCGAAGAGCCTTTCGACCGCGTCCTTGATCTCGAGCTTGTTGGCCCTGCGGTCCACCTTGAAGACGTACTCGTTGTTCGTCTCGGTGAGAAGGGTGGCCTTCTCGCTCAGTTGGATCGTTTCGATGACTTGGAAAATGTCTTTCATGTCGCTTCCTTTCTCGCATCAGTTGGCGGTGCGGGCCGCCAGGGTTTCGAGCGCCGGCTCCAGCACGACGATCTTGCTGTAGTGGAGAAGCTGCTCGGTGTTGACCTCGTGGGCCGAGACCAGCAGGGCCGACTGGACGTTCCGGGCGGCGCGCTTCGTCTCGTCGGAGAACTCGTTCCCCACGATGAGGACGCGCCTCGCGTCGCCGGCGAGCTCGCCGATCTGCTTGACGAAGGCCTTCGTCTTCCCGTCGGCGACGGCGAAGGAGTCCACCGTGAGGACGTCCCCGGCCTCGATCCGGGCGGTGAGGGCCTTGGAGAAGGCGAGACGGCGCGTCGCGCGGTTCACCTTCTTGGAATAGTCGCGCGGCCTCGGGCCGAAAGCAACGCCGCCCCCGTAGTGGTTCGGGGGATTGTTGCCGCCCTGGCGGGCGCGACCGGTGCCCTTCTGGCGGAAGGGCTTCTTGCCCGTCCCGGCCACTTCGCTGCGGGTCTTGGTGTTCGCGCTGCCGCTGCGGCGGTTCGCCTGCATCGCCACGATCACGTCGTGGACGGCCTGGCGTCCGCGTTCCGCCTCCTCCACGAGGGTGAGGTTCGCGCTTTTCGCGCCTTCGAGATTGAGAGTCTTCGCTGCCATGGTGGGTCTTCCTTTCCGTCGATGGGGTTCTCTGGCTGGCTCAGCCTTCGGCGGCGGCCTTCAGGTTCCTTTCGGGGGCTTCCTTCTTCTTCGCGGGGCGGATCACGACGTAGCCGCCCTTCGCGCCGGGGACCGCGCCGCTCACGAGGAGGACCTTGTCCTCGGCCCGCTTCTGCACGATCTTCAGATTCTGAACCGTCTTGCGCTCGTTGCCCTGCCGCCCCGGCATGGCCTTGCCCTTCCAGATGCGGCCCGGATCGGTGCCCGCGCCGACGCCGCCGGTGCGGCGGTGCATCATGTGGCCGTGGCTCTGCGGCTGCCCCGCGTAGTTGTGGCGGCGCATCACCCCTTGGAAGCCCTTGCCCTTGCTCGTGCCGATGACGTCGACCCACTGGCCTTCGTCGAAGAGGTCGAGACCGGGGTGCTCGATCTCGGGGAGCTGCTCGTCGCCCTCCAGGCGGAATTCGAGGATCTTGCGCTTCGGCGAAGAACCGTTCGCCTTCAGGTGGCCCGCCTCGGCGCGGCTGAGACGGGACTCCTTCTGCTCGTCGTAGCCGACCTGCACGGCCGCGTAACCGTCCTTCTCCGTGCTCTTCTTCTGGAGGAAGACGTTGTCGCTCACGTCGATGACGGTCACGGCGATGGCCTCTCCCTCGTCGTTGAAGACGCGGGTCATGCCGACTTTCTTTCCGATTAATCCGATGCTCATTGCAGTCGTCCTGGTGGGAGGTTCCCGGGTTCTCGGACCCGTCAGATCTTGATGGTGATGTCCACGCCGGCCGGGAGGTTGAGCTTTTTCAGCTCGTCGACGGTGCGGGAGGTGGGCTCGACGATGTCGAGAAGGCGCTTGTGGGTGCGGATCTCGAACTGCTCGGCCGACTTCTTGTTGACGTGGGGGGAGCGGTTCACGCTGAACTTCTCGATGCGGGTGGGCAGCGGAATCGGACCGGCGACGCGGGCTCCGGTGCGTTTCGCGGTTTCCACGATGTCGAGCGTCGACTTGTCGAGAAGTCGGGAATCGTAGGCCCGGAGGCGGATTCGAATACTTTGTCCCTGCATTGCTGTTAGTCCGTTGAGGTTGAAATGGGTTGGGGCGTCACGCGTACTGCGCGGTCATGCGCTCGAGAACGGCGGCGGGCACCTCCTCGAAGCGGAGCGGCTCCATCGAGAAGCTGGCCCGCCCCTTGGAGAGGCTGCGCATGTCGGTGGCGTAGCCGAACATCTCGGCCATGGGCACTTCGGCCCTCACCTGGCTGAAGCCGACGCGCGAATCGACTTCGGCGATGCGTCCGCGGCGGCGGTTGAGGTCGCCGATGATGTCGCCTTGGAACTCGTCCGGCACGTCGACGGCGACCTGCATGACCGGCTCGAGCAGAACCGGCGCGGCGGCGGCGAAGGCGTCGCGCATCGCCAGGATCGCCGCGATCTTGAAAGCCTGGTCGTTGGAGTCGACGTCGTGGCTGGATCCCCCGAGGAGGTCCACGTGCAGATCGACCACGGGATAGCCCAGAATGACGCCGTTGTTCAGCGATTCGCGGATGCCCGTCTCGCAGGCGCCGATGAACTCCTTGGGAATCTCCCCGTCCGCGACGCGGTTGTCGACCGAGATGCCCCGTCCCCGCTCGCTGGGCGAGACGCGCAGGACGACGTGCCCGTATTGGCCCTTGCCGCCGGTCTGCTTGACGAGCTTGTATTCGCCCCGGGCCGCCTGCGTGACCGCTTCGCGATAGGCGATCTGCGGTTTTCCCGCGTTGGTGCGGACGCCGAACTCGGACTCGAGGCGCGATTGGATGATCTCGAGATGCAGCTCGCCCATTCCGGCGATGATCGTCTGGCCCGTCTCCTCGTTGGTCGAGACGACGAAGGTGGGATCCTCCTCGGCGAGGCGCCGGAGGGCCTCGGCGAGCTTGTCGGAATCCGCCGTCGTCTTCGGCTCGACCGCCATCGAGATGACCGGGTCGGGGAAGGCGGGCGGCTCCAGCATGATCTCGAAGCCCTCGGCGTGGAGCGTGTCGCCGGTGCGGACGTTCTTCGGCCCGACGATGGCGGCGATGTCGCCCGCATGGCAGGTCTCGATGTCCTTGTGGTCGTTCGACTGGATCTGGATGAGGCGCCCCACCCGTTCGGCCCGACCGGTGCGGGAGTTGAAGATCTTGTCGCCCTTCGACACCGTCCCCGAATAGACGCGGATGAAGACGAGCTTTCCGACGAACTTGTCGGACCAGAGCTTGAAAGCCAGGGCGCAGAACTTGCTGCTGTCGCTGGTCTGCGCCTCGATCTTGACCGCCTCGTCGTCGGGATCCTGGCCAACCGCGGCGGGAATTTCCAAGGGACTCGGGAGATAATCGACGACCGCGTCGATGAGATACTGGACCCCCTTGTTCTTGAAGGCCGATCCCCCGACGATGGGTATCACCTTGTTGGCGATAGTGGCGCGCCGCAGCGCGCGCTTTACGTCCTCCACCGAGATCGGCTCCTCTTCGATAAACTTGAGGCCAATCTCCTCGTCAGCATCGACCAGAGCGTCGAGCAGGGAATCGTAGGCGGCATCCGCCACCGCACGTTGATCATCAGTGAGATCGCACACCTCGTAGGTGGAGCCGAAGACATCATCATCCGAGTAGATGATCGCCTTCTTGTTAATGACATCGATCTGCCCCCTCAACTGATCCTCGGAGCCGATGGGCACCAGAATGGGGTGACCGTTCGCCCCGAGCTTGGTGCGCACATCCTCGACGACATTGTCGAAGTCGGCGCCGGTGCGATCCATCTTGTTGACGAAAACGATGCGGGGAACGTTGTATTTCGACGCCTGCCGCCAGACCGTCTCGGACTGCGGCTGCACGCCGGCGACGCCACAGAACACCACAATGGCACCGTCAAGCACCCGCAGGGAACGCTCCACCTCGGCGGTGAAATCGACATGCCCGGGAGTGTCGATGATGTTGACCCGCTGCTCCTGGCCCGCGAAGAGCTTGTAGACACCCTCTTCGGGGACCTGCTTCCACTCGCAACTGACCGCGGCGGAAGTGATGGTGATGCCGCGCTCCTTCTCCTGCTCCATCCAGTCGGTGGTGGCCCCGCCATCATGGACCTCGCCGATCTTGTGGATCATCCCCGTA
>CAYMMC010000262.1:0-4964 GCA_964391125.1 uncultured Akkermansia sp. | reverse complement strand
CCAGATGAGGATGCAGCGGGTGTCGGAAGCGGAGGAGGAAGGCAGGCCGGTCGCAGCGGCCGAGGCGGCGCGCAGTCCGAGGATCTGCGTCAATCCCAATCCCCCGAGCGCCCCCAGTCCAGTCTGGAGGAAATCCCGGCGGCCGAAGCCTTCGCAATTTCGTAGATGCCCTAGTTTTCTCATCGCGGGCAAGGTCGGCCGCTTCCGGCCTTTCGCAACATGCGTCTTTGCGGCTGGCGGGAAAGCGGCCCGTGACCTCGTTCCTCGGGAGACCTCGAACGCCTTTCCCGCCAATCTCATCATCCCCCCACCCGCGCACCGCCGCGGGCTTCAAGGGTAGCCCCGAGCGGCCCGCTCGAGGAACGGGGGGCGTGGGGACGCCCGATTGGCCGCGCGGCCCCACCCGCCTCGCGGCAAGACCGTCCGTCGAAACCCTCCCCCCCCCCGATGGATGGGGACTGCCGGATCGGCCGAAGCTCGACCCTCTCCCCGGCGGAGCCGGGGGGCCCATTGGACAATGAGCCCATCCTCCGACAGCGCCGCCGAAGGCCGTGGCCCCGTCGTCCTCTCGGACGGCAGCGGCTTCCCGGGCGCCGCTCTCGCCCGGGCTCTCGCCGCCGACGGGCGCGAGTGGGTCGGCACCTATGCCGCCGATCCTTGCCGGGTCCGACGACTACGTACACGTCGGATCGGAGCGGAAGCGCACAATGCTACCGATCCGATCCATCGATATACGTATTTAAACGTATCCCCTGCGAGCAATCGGATAGGCATTCGGCCCAAGGCGAAAAATTTTCGACAGCCACCGGAATTCTATCGTTGACCGATGGCCCGAAATGTTATTCATGGAGACCGTCGGAATCATAGCCATGAAAGGAAGACCGCGCTCCCTGCTTGCAGTCCATGCCGGATTGATCGCCCTTCTCCTAGCGACAGGCCCCCTGCTTCTCGGAGCCGCGAAGGAAATGAGAACCTGGACGGATCAGCTCGGTCGTTCCGTGATGGCCGAGTTCGTCAAGGTCGAGGCGGGCAGCGTCTTTCTCAAACTGGAGGACGGGAGGGTGGTGCCCTTTCCCTTCGACAAGCTCAGCGCGAGCGATCAGGAGCTGGTGAGGAAAGCGCACCGGACCGACCCCTCCTCCTTGGCCACCCAGATCGACGCCTTCGTGGCCAAGAAGCTCGCTGCGGAAGGGGTGCCCCCGAACCCCGCGACCAGCGACGAACAATTCGTCCGCCGGGCCTATCTCGAGATCGCGGGCGCCATCCCCACCTTCGACCAGGCGGTGGACTTTCTCGAGTCCACCGACCGGGACAAGCGACGCAAGCTGATCGACCGCCTTCTGGACAGCGAGGAGCATGTGAGCCACAGCTTCAACTGGTATGCCGACCTGCTCCGCCTCGTCTCCCGGACGAACGACTTCTTCATCTTCGAGCACTACATCCAGTGGGTGAAGGATTCGATCCGGGAGAACAAGCCCTACGACCGCTTCGTCTCGGAGCTGATCACCGCGGAGGGCCGGATGTGGGACAACCCGGCCTCGGGCTACTTCCTGCGCGACCGGGGCATGGCCCTCGGCAATCTCGCCACCACGGCCAGCATCTTCCTGGGCACTGAGATCACCTGCGCCGAGTGCCACGACCATCCCTTCGAGGAATGGACGCAGAAGGACTTCTACGGTCTCGCCGCCTTCCTCGGCCAGCGCCAGGACAACCAGTCGGGCAAGGAGGGACAGGTGAAGGTGAACGAGGAGAGGGGCCGCATCGAGAGGGAACAGCGGGCCAAGGATCCCTCGCTCGGTCCCGACGGATTCCTCCAGCCCTTCCGCCAGGCCGTCGCCGCGAACCTGCAGCGCGTGTGGGACAATCCCAAGAGGCAACTGACGCTGCCGCACGACTATCAATATGACGACGGCAAGCCGGGCGATCCGGTGGAGCCGATGGTGCTGTTCGGCGAGAATGTGGATCCGTCCGCCTACGACACGCCGCGCGAGGCCTTCGCCGCGTGGCTCGTCTCGAAGGAGAACCCCATGTTCGCCAAGTCCATCGCCAACCGGCTGTGGAAGCGGGCCTTCGGCCTCGGGATCCACGAGCCCCTGGACAACGTCGCGAGCGCGGAGGGGGCGCAGAACCCCGAGCTGTTCCTTTTCCTCGAACAAACGGTCAAGGACCTCGACTTCGACGTGAAGGAGTTCCTCCGCGCCCTCTACTACACCCAGGCCTGGCAGCGCCAGGCCACCCTCGCAGGGCCGACCCTCGTCGAGATCTCCGGGAACCAATACCACTTCCCCGGGCCGGTGCTGAAGCGGATGACCTCCCAGCAGCTGTGGGACTCCTTTCTCACGCTCGCCGTTCCCGATCCCATGCGCCTGCGCCGGGAGACCGCCGCCCCTCTGGCGGAGTTCCTTTCCTTCGAGGTGGAGAAGGTCAGCGGCGAGGAGTCCTTCGGCCGGATCGCCTCGCTCCAGGAACTGGTCACAAAGACCATCTACAACGGGGCGCCCAGTCTCGACGCATGGAGTTCGGAGGGCACCGTGACCGATCCCGAGAACGGCGGCTACCTGAAGTTTTCCGGGGCCTACATGGCCCGGGCCTCGGAACTGCCCCAACCGGCGCCGGCCTCGCACTTCCTCCGGTCGTGGGGACAGGGCGACCGCTCCCTGGTCGACGGAGGCAGCGACAATGGGTCCATCCCCCAGATCCTCACCATGATCAACGGCGCCTTCACTCAGATGCTGGTCAGGCCCGACTCCCTCATCTTCAAGACCGTCGGCGGCGAACGGGGCACCGGGGACAAGATGGAGAAGATCTACCTCAGCATCCTGAGCCGCTATCCCCAGGGCAAGGAGAAGACCATCTGCTCGCGCGCGATCCGCGGAGACGACGAGGGCTACGGCGATCTGATCTGGGCTCTCGTCAACACCCGCGAGTTCATCTTCATCCGCTGACGCCGATCTGCCTCCGTCCGATTTCCCACGCCATCTGCCATGAAACCACATCCGTTTCTCCGATCCGACGAGCTCAGCCGGAGGCACTTCGTCGAACGCCTCGCCAAAACCGCGCTCGGCGTGTCGGTCCTCGGGGCCGGCGGCGGGCAGCTGCGCGCCCAGGAGGTCGTCGGCAATCCGACCGCCGACCACTGCATCCTGCTGCTGATGACCGGCGGGATGCCCCACCTCGACACCTTCGACCCGAAGCCCGGCAAGGCCGACGTGATGGGGCCGACCGGCACGGTGCCGTCCAAGCTCACCGGCGAGCCCTTCGCCGACACGATCCCCAATCTCGCGGCCCTGGCCGACAGGATGACGGTGATCCGCAGCATGTACCAGCGCACCGCCGACCACCAGCAGGCGACCTACACGATGCGGACGAGCTACGCCCCCATCCCCTCGATCGTCCATCCGTCGCTGGGACCATGGGCGCAGCAGTTGCTGGGCAAGAGGCACGAGACGCTGCCGGACAGCGTGACCATCGGCGCGGGCGTCGCCCATCCGGGCGGCGGCTTCATGGCTCCCTCCTTCAGCCCGATGCCGGTGGACTCCGCGGACCGGGGCATCCAGAACATGAAGCCCGCCGGCTTCTCCTACAGCGCGGAGGCGATGAAGCGGTACGAAGGGATCCTCGCCCGCAGGCTCAAGCTGTCCGAGGAGCTCGACGAGACCTTCCGCGCCGAGGTCGCCCACGAGAAGGTCAAGGCCTACACGGAGTTCTACGACGAGACCCTGAAGTTCCTCCGCAGCGAGGACCTGCTGCTCTTCGACCTGAACGAGGAGAAGGACGAGCAACGGGACCGCTACGGCCGCACCCCCTTCGGACAGGGATGCCTGCTGGCGAAGCGCCTCGTCAAGGGCGGGGTGAGGTTCGTGGAGGTCACCCACGGCGGATGGGACACCCACATCGACAACTTCGAGCGCGTGCCCATGCTGGCCGGCACGATGGATGTGGCCGTCTCGAGCCTGATCCGCGACCTCGAGGCCGAGGGCCTGCTCGACCGGACGCTCGTCGTGATCGCCACCGAGTTCGGCCGCACGCCGGTCATCAACGGCAACTCGGGACGCGACCACCACTCCATCGCCTTTTCCTGCGTCCTCGCCGGCGGCGGCGCCAAGCGGGGGCACATCATCGGGAAATCCGATGCCAAGGGCGACCGTCTGGAGACCGATCCCCACGAGCCCAAGCACCTCAACGCCACCATCGCGAAGGCCCTGGGCATGGATCTGGCCAAGGTCGTCCACTCGCCTTCGGGCCGTCCCTTCACCGTGTCCAGCGGGGCGGAGCCCATCGTCGACGTCTTCGCCTGACGGCCCCTCCTTGTCCATCTTCCGCCCTCAATTCAGTTGCATTGGGCGCGAATCTGCGGGTTGATTCCGCCCGATGGAAGACAACCCCTTTCGCGAAGCCGACCTCAGCGTGCGCAACCACCCCGAATCCTGCATCCTCGTGATCTTCGGAGCCACGGGCGACCTCACGCACCGCAAGCTCGTTCCCGCGCTCTACAACCTCGCCGCCGACGGCGACCTGCCCGCCGGTCTCCGCGTGGTGGGCTTCGCCCGCCGCGAGAAGTCGGACGAGGAGTTCCGCAAGGGGCTCGAGGAGCTGAACCGGGAGGTCTCCCGCCAGGGGCACAACGACGACCTCTGGTCGCAGTTCTCGCAAAGCATCGTCTACCACCAGAGCGAGTTCGGCGACCACGAAGGCTACCTCGCCCTGAAGAGGCGCCTCGACGAGATGGAGAGGGAGGGCGCCAGCCCGAACCGCCTCTTCTACCTCGCGTCCGCGCCGGAGTTCTTCGACGACATCCTCCTCCAGCTCCGCCAATCCGGGTTGAACCGCTCGCGCAACGGCTGGTGCCGCGCCGTCGTGGAGAAGCCCTTCGGCACCGACCTCGCCACCGCCCGGCACCTCAACCAGGTGGTCAACGACACCTTCGCCGAGGCCCACACCTACCGGATCGACCACTACCTCGG
>CAYMMC010000261.1:0-4965 GCA_964391125.1 uncultured Akkermansia sp. | reverse complement strand
TGGGCAAGTCGGCGCGCAACGTCGTCAGGGCTCTTGTCGCTCTACGGGGACAACAGCGAGCCGCCCATTCGCACCGTCCGCCCCGCCGGGTCAGTGATGGCGACCCCGTCGCGGACGCGCCGCGCTGCGTCAGCGGGGTTCATTCGCGGCAGATCGCCGTCCGGAGCCCACTCCGAGGCGGGTTTCGTCGCGAACCGGCCCAGCTCGTCGCGGTAATAGATGCGCTCGGCAGGGGGGGGAGTCTTCGACTTCCTCCTCTCCTTGCCGCCCTTGCCCCTCTTCGCTGCATTCCGGATCCCGTCGCCATCTTCCGCCGCCCGCCGACATGGTCGACAGATCCGCCCGGGCAAACTCCCCGTTGCCCCGCGGCGCTTGTTGGGGGACACTGCCTTTTCCCAACGCCATGAACCGCCTCGTCGCCGGCGCCGCCGCGCTGAACCAGACCCCGCTCGACTGGTCGGGCAATCTCCGACGCGCCGCCGCGGCGGTCGCGCAGGCGCGCGAGCTGGGCATCGGCTGGCTCTGCCTGCCCGAGCTCGCCCTGACGGGCTACGGCTGCGAGGATCTCTTCCTCGCGCCGGAAGTGGGCGAACGCGCCCTCGCGGCCTTGGAGGCCCTCGCCCCGCAGTGCGGCGGCCTCGTCGTGGCGGTGGGCCTGCCCCTCTGGTTCGAGGGCTCGGTCTACAACGCCGTGGCGACGATCGTCGACGGCGAGGTGGCCGGCTTCGTCGCCAAGCAGAATCTCGCCGGCGACGGCCTGCACTACGAGCCCCGTTGGTTCAAGGCCTGGCCCGAGGCACGGGTCGAGCAGGTCGCCTTCGGCGGGAATCGGGTGCCGCTGGGGGATCTCGTCTTCGACCTGGGCGGGGTGCGCCTCGGCTTCGAAATCTGCGAGGACGCCTGGGTGGCGGCGCGTCCCGGCATCCGCCTCTCGGCCCGGGGCGTCGACCTCATCTTCAACCCCAGCGCGAGCCATTTCGCCTTCGGCAAGCAGCGCGTCCGCGAGCGCTTCGTGCTGGAGGGCTCGCGCGCCTTCGCCTGCGGCTACGTCTACGCGAACCTCCTCGGCAACGAGGCGGGCCGCATCCTCTACGACGGCGGCACCGTGATCGCCTGCGGCGGCGACTACCTCGCCGAGGGGCGCCGCTTCTCCTTCCGCGACCACGTCCTCACCGCGGCGACCATCGACCTCCGCCGCACCCGGCTGCAACGCGCCCGCCAGGTCAGCCACCGGCCCTGCGTCGGCGAGGACGAGGCCCTGACGGTGCGACGCGGCTTCCTCCCGGAATGGCGGGGGGCCTACGCCACCCCGGGCAGCGCGGGGAGCGAGGCGCCCGACCGCAAGGAGGAGGAGTTCACCCGGGCCATGGCGCTGGGGCTCTTCGACTACCTGCGCAAGAGCCGCTCCGGCGGCTTCGTCGTCTCGCTGAGCGGCGGGGCGGACTCCGCCGCGGTGGCGGTGCTGGTGAAGCTGATGGTCGACCTCGCCCTCGCCGACCTCGGCGGGGAGGGCTTCCGCGAAAAGCAAGGCCACCTCCGTCTCGACGGGCGTCCGCTGATGGAGCAGCTCCTTTCCTGTGTCTACCAGGCGACCCGGAACAGTTCCGAGACGACCCGCCACGCCGCCGAGACGGTGGCGCGGGCCATCGGGGCCGACTACCGGGAATGGGACGTCGACGCCCTCGTCGAAGGCTATCGGAGCATGGTCGAGGCGGGGATGGGACGGGAGCTGTCGTGGGCGAAGGACGATCTCGCCCTGCAGAACGTCCAGGCCCGGGTCCGCTCGCCCGGCGTGTGGATGCTCGCCAACCTGCGCAACGCCCTCCTGCTCGCCACCAGCAACCGCTCCGAGGCGGCGGTGGGCTACGCGACCATGGATGGCGACACCTCGGGCGGCCTCAGTCCCATCGCCGGGATCGACAAGGCCTTCCTGCGGCAGTGGCTGCGCTGGATGGAAGTCGAGGGCCTGCCCCCGGTGGCGCCGCCTTTGCCGGAGCTGTCCGTGATCAACGCGCAGGCCCCCACCGCCGAGCTGCGCCCCAGCGAGGAGGGCCAGACCGACGAGTCGGACCTGATGCCCTATCCCGTGCTCGACGCCATCGAGAAGCACGCCATCCGCGACAAGAAGCTGCCTCTGGAGGTCTGGCAGCTCATGTGCGAGAGCCATCCGGGGCAGGATCGCGAGCAGTTGCGCCAGTGGGTCGTCAAGTTCTTCCGCCTCTGGAGCCGCAACCAATGGAAGCGCGAGCGCTACGCCCCCTGCTTCCACGTCGACGACAAGAATCTCGATCCCAAGACCTGGTGCCGCTTCCCCATCCTCAGCAGCGGCTTCCACGACGAGCTGGCCGAGCTGGAGCGGGCCTGAGGAGCTCGCGGCGGATGGCTTTGCCGCGGGGGCAAGGGGTGGGCCGGGCGGTCCATTTCCGCGTCCTCCTTGACTCCGCCCTTGGCGAGCGCTTTGGTGTCTCCGCCATGAGTCAAAGCGGAGCGGCCAGCAAAATCGCGTTTCTCGGCGATTTTCCACCGCGCCAGTGCGGCATCGCCACCTTCACCCGCGACCTTCGCGAGGCCATCGTCGACCTGCATCCCGACTGGGTCTGCCCGGTGATCGCCGTGACCGACGGGGGCCTGAGCTACGACTATCCGCCGGAGGTCCGCTTCGAGATGCCGGAGAAGGACGCCGACGCCTACCTGCGCGCCGCCGACTTCCTCAACATCTCCCGCGCCGACGCCCTCTGCGTGCAGCACGAGTTCGGCATCTACGGCGGCCCCGCCGGGAGCCATCTCGTCAGCTTGCTGAAGCGCGTCCGCATGCCGGTGGTGACGACGCTGCACACCGTGCTGCAGGAGCCCGCCGCCGAGCAGCGCAAGGTCTTCGACCAGCTCGCCCGGCTCTCGGCGCGGCTGGTGACGATGAGCGAGAAGGGCGTCGAGATGCTGCGCGGGATCTACGGCGTGCCGCCGGAGAAGATCGCCCTGATCCCCCACGGCATCCCCGACGTGCCCTTCGCCGATCCGAACTTCTACAAGGACAAGTTCGGCGTGGCCGGGCGTCCGGTGATCCTCACCTTCGGCCTGCTCTCCCCCGGCAAGGGCGTCGAATACGGCATCTCGGCCCTGCCGGAGATCGCCGTGCGCCATCCCGACGTGGTCTACATCGTCCTCGGGGCCACCCACCCGAACCTGGTGCGCGCGGAGGGGGAGACCTACCGGCTCTCGCTGGAGCGGCTCGCCAAGAAGCTCGGCGTCGAGCACAACGTGATGTTCGTCAACCACTACGTGGACAACCGCTCCCTCGCCGAATACATCGGGGCGGCGGACGTCTACCTGACGCCCTACCTCAACGAGGCGCAGGCCACCTCCGGCACCCTGGCCTACTGCTACGGCGCGGGCAAGGCGGTGGTCTCCACGCCCTACTGGCACGCGGCGGAGCTGCTCCGCGACGGCCGCGGCGCCCTGGTGCCCTTCCGCGACGCCTCGGCCATCGCCGGCGCCGTCGGCGAACTGCTGGAGGACGAGGGGCACCGCCATCGCGTGCGCAAGCAGGCCTACCTGGCGGGCCGCGACATGATCTGGAAGCAGGTGGCGCATTCCTACTCGATGGTCTTCGAGTCGGCCATCGCCGACTTCCGCGCGGCGCCGCCCGCCCGCGCCGCGCGACCGGCGGCGACGCTGGCGAAGGAGTCCGTCGGGCTGCCGCTGTGGCGCTTCGACCACCTCCTGCGGATGAGCGACTCCACCGGCGTGCTCCAGCACGCCATCCATTCCGTGCCCTGGTTCGACCACGGCTATTGCACCGACGACAACGCCCGCGCCCTGCTGCTGACGGCGCGGCTGGAGAACCTGGAGGAGATCCCCCCGGAGCTGGTCGCGCTGCAGTCCGCCACCGCCGCCTTCATGCAGCACGCCCACCATCCGGACACGGGGCGCTTCCGCAACTTCATGTCCTTCGACCGGCGCTGGCTGGAGGAGCGGGGCTCCGAGGACAGCCACGGGCGGGCCCTCTGGGCGCTGGGCGCGGTGGTCGGGCGGACCCGGCGGGAGGGCCTGCGCAACTGGGCCGCGACGCTGCTGGAGAGCGCCCTGCCCGCGCTGGAGGAGTTCACCTCGCCGCGCGCCTGGGCCTTCGCCGTGCTGGGGCTGCACGAATACCTGCGGGTGCTGCACGGCGACCTCCTCGCCAACCGCTGGCGCCACGAGCTCTCCGAGCGCCTCCTCGCCCTGTTCAAGCGGAACGCCTCGCCGGACTGGTGCTGGCTGGAGGACATCGTGGCCTACGACAACGCCCGCATCCCCCACGCCCTCATCCTCACCGGCTACTGGGGCGAGCGCCACGACATGCTGGAGACCGGATTGAACGCCCTGCGCTGGCTGCAGGAGCACCAGACCGGCGCCGACGGCTGCTTCCGCCCGATCGGTTCGGAGGGCTTCTGGAAGCGCGGCGGCCAGCCCGCGCCCTACGACCAGCAGCCCCTCGAGGCCGCCGCCGCGGTCAGCGCCTGCATCGAGGCCTGGCACGTCACCCGGGACGACTGGTGGCGGCGGGAGGCCCGGCGCGCCTTCGAATGGTTCCTCGGCGGCAACGACCTCAACCTCTCCCTCTACGACGCCACCAACGGCGGCTGCTACGACGGGCTCCACCCCAACCGCGTCAACCAGAACCAGGGCGCCGAGTCGACCCTCTCCTTCCTCCTCGCCCTCGCCGAAATGAAGGCGCTGAGCCACGAGACGCTGAGCTTCTCCGATCCCCCCGCCGAGCCATGACCCCGCTGGAAGCCAAAGTCCGCCGACTGCCCGTCACCCTCTCGCCGGACCCCCGGCGCGCCCTGCTGCGGCCCTTCATCCCGGCGCTCGTGGTCAAGCCGATGACGGCCCCGGAGCCCAGCCAGCGCGTCCTGAACCTCTTCGCCCGCGTCATGATGCTCGACGACGAGACCGTCGCCCGACAGCTGGAGCTAGTGATGG
>CAYMMC010000260.1:4546-4966 GCA_964391125.1 uncultured Akkermansia sp. | reverse complement strand
GGCCCCCGCAAACTCGCTCAGTTCGTCGGCCACCAGATCCCCCGCGTCGGCATCGCCGGGCGCGCTCTGCCCCACTCCAATCTGGGTCGTGCCGCCTGCCGCCGTCGCGTTCGAGTAGTGGTTGACGTGACCGACCATGGCCCCGCTCATCCGGAGGTCGCCACCCGCCGACACCTCGATGTCGCCATGGCGGTCCCCGGTCCCGGCCAGGTCGGCGTAGCTGTCCACCAAGTCGTCCCCATGGCCGATCTTCGCGTAGGCGGCGTCGCTGCGGAGCCCCGGCGCGGAAAGCTCGATGTCGCCGCCGACGCTCACGACAATCCCTCCGCCGAGGTCGCCGTCGAGGGAGAAGCCGCCATGGCCGATCTGGGCCGATGCCAAGCCGCCGCTTCCACCAAGGACTTGCAGATCCTCCGCCAC
>CAYMMC010000260.1:0-4536 GCA_964391125.1 uncultured Akkermansia sp. | reverse complement strand
CCGTCGAGCGTCGCGGAATTGGCACCGTGACCGATCTGGGCGGAGGAGAAGGGGCCTCCCGCCTGCAAGAGCAGCCCGCCCAGGGAATCCACCCCGATCCCGCCGGAGAGATCCGTCACTAGATTGCCGAAGGCGCGGTGCCCGATCTGCGCGTAGGAGTTGAGCACGCTTCCGGCGACGACGGAGACCCCGCCCTCCAGCGCCTGGACGAGGATGTCGCCGCTGGACGAGCCGCCCAGCTGGGGAGCGGCCCCTATCAGGGCATGGCTCCCTCCCGCAGTATCGCTGCCCCTCAATTCCACGGCATAGCCGAGCACGGCGGTCTTGCCTCCGGCGCTGCCCACTCCAGCCGGGCCGACCTGCGAAGCGCCGCCAATCAGGACCGATCCGCCGGCCTGACCCCAAACAGCCGCATTGGCCTCCAAGGAGAACTCGTCGTAAAGAGGCTCTCCCAAGGGATCCAGGCTGCGATTCCAGCCGCTGTTCCCATCCCAGCCCGCCAGCAGATGGATGTCGGAGTTGCCGCTGCTCTGCAGCAGGGTCTGGACCAGGAGATCTCCGGAGGCGAACAGATCGACGTGATGGTCGCTCGAAAACTGCACGGCCGCCCCGTCCAGGAGCAGATCGCCATTGCGGATGCCGACCTCGATGCTGCCGGTGTCCGCCATGCTGCGGATCAGGTCCGCCAGATCCTGGATCGCGGCCTGGAAATCCAAGGTGCCCGCCACCAAGCCGAGGCGGGAGGCGCCGCTGACACCCGACGCTCCCCGATGGCCTAGATGGGCGTAGGCCCCGCCGTCGACCAGACCGATTCGACCGGCGATCTCCATCAGCAGATCGCCTTGGCGGGCGCCCGCGGTAGGCACGCCTGCCGTGGTGGTGCCCCCGTGCCCCAGCAGGGCGAAGTTGCTGAGGACCGATCCTCCGGCGAGTTCGAGGCCTCCCCCGCTGTAGACATGCAGGGCGCCGCTGGCGTCGCCGGTGGAATCGACGCCTCCATGGCCGATCTGCACGAAGGACTGGGTGCCGCTCGCCCCGCCCTGCAGGGCGAGGTCTCCATCGGCATGGATCCACAGATCGCCGATCTTCCGGGCGCCGCCGGAATGCCCTCCGTGACCGACCCGGGCGAAGGTGCGCGCGGCGGTCTGGCCGCCCCGCAGGGTCAGGTCGCCGGCGAGCTTGAGCCGGATGTCCCCGTCGTAGACGCCCTGGCCCCGCTCGCCGCCGTGGCCGATCTGGGCGAAGGTGTCGGTGCCGTTGCCCCCTTCGATGGAAATGCTCCCGGCCTGGTGAATGAGGATGTCGCCTTCGGCCGAGATGTCGCCGCCGGTGTTGCCGTCGGTGCGGGAGCCGCCGTGGCCGATCTGGGCATGGCTGTTGGCGCCGGTTCCCCCGGCCTTCAGCACGATGTCGCCGCTGCCGGTCCCGCTCGCGTGGTTGATCCAGATGTCGGAATCGGAGACCGTGAGATACTGCGCGTTGAAGCCGCCGTGACCGATCTGGGCGTAGGCCTGGGCCGCCGTCCCCGCGAAGAGCTCGATGCCGCCATGGGCATTGACCAGGATTCGGGCATCCGACACGCCCGCCCCCGCCGCGATGCCGGTGCCGCCGTGCCCGATCTGGGCGCTGGCGTCGGCACCGGTCGATCCGTGGAGCTTCACATTCTCCCCGCCGACGGTCACCGCGCCTGTCATGTCTCCTTGGGCACCGGAGCCTCCATGGCCGATCTTGGCGTAGCTGAGGGTGCGGTCCCCGCCTCTCAGCCACACATCGCCGGTCGCTTCCACGGTCACCGCTCCGTCCCGTGTCCCGGAAGAATGGACACCTCCGTGGCCGATCTGGGCGAAGTTGTCGGAGCCGCCCGCCATTCCTCCGTTGAGAGACACGTCGCCTCCCACCGTTACCTTGATGTAGCCCGAGGCATTGGCGGCACTGCTCTCCCCACCGTGCCCGATCTGGGCGTAAGTGTCGTCGCTGCTGCCGCCGTTCATGCTCAGATTGCCCGAAGCCACCACATCGATGTTGCCGCTGAGGTCCCCCCAGCCACCACCGCTGGTGCCGCCCTCGCCGCCATGGCCGATCACGGTGTAGGCGTCGATGGCCGAACCGCTTTGCATGGTGATGTGGCGGACTCCGGTGACCGAAATATTGCCGGATTTGGCCCCGAAATTGGAATTGATCGTATCCGATCTGGCGCCGCCGTGACCGATCTGGGCGTAGGCGTTCGAAACCGTGGCCGTGAAATCGATGTCTCCCGTATCGCCTCCCTTGATGACGATGTCCGAGTTCGTCACCACCATTCCCAAGTTGTTGGGACCACCATGGCCGATCTGGGCCGAGCCAAAGGTGCTGGTCCCGCCCCCGAGTCCGATCTTTCCGGTGAAGTTGATGTCGATCCGCGAGTCGGACACCGTGCCGTCGTAGTACCACCCACCGTGGCCCAGCAGGGCGTAGGCATTGGTGAAACCTCCGGTGAGGGAGAGGTTCCCGGCCTCCACCACCCGGATCTCCCCGCTGATGTCGCCATCATGGCTGCCATCGACGTCGTCGTTCCCGCCATGGCCGATCTGCGCATAGGAGTGGCTGCTGCCGCCGGCCTGGATGACGAGGTCGTCCACCTTTCCGACGACGATGTCTCCCGATTTGGCCCCATTGTTGAGGCGTCCGCCATGGCCGACCTGGGCATAGGATCCCACCGCGCCCGTTCTCGCCCGCAGTTCGAGGTTGCCGCCTCCGGCCACCGCATCGAGATCCGGATCGTAGTTGATGTAGATGTCGCCTTCCGAATCGCCCAGGGCGGTCGTGTTGTAGCCGCCGTTGCCGATCTGCGCGTAGACTCCGTTCACGCTGGCGGATCCGGCCAGGAGCGAAATTCCATCCCCGGCGATCACGACGATCTTGTCGGTCGCCAGGCCATGGTTCCCCTGCCGTTCGTGGCCGCCATGGCCGATCAGGGCGAAAGTGTCCAGAAAGCTGCCCGCCGCGAGCAAGACCTTGCCGCCCGCCCTGACATCGACATCCCCATGCGTGTCCCCGTTGCCCAGTAAGCCCCCGTGACCGATCATGGTGTAGGCGTTGTTGCCGTTTCCGGAAGTCAGCCCGCCGACGGAGACCTCGCCACCGGCAACGATTTCCATGTGGCCGGACTTGACCCCGCTGGCAGTGTGCCCGCCATGGCCGATCTGGGCATAGGAGTTGGCTCCGCCTCCCTCCAGGGTGAGGTCCCCTTCCGTCCTCACTTCGATTTCCCCGATGGTGTCTCCTCCCATGAAGTAGCCTCCGTGACCAATCTGCACGAACGAGAGGGATGTGCCGCCTGCCAAGGTCACGCTGTTGGAGGCAAGAACGAGGATGTCTCCATGCATCGCGCCATCGTCGTTGTTGTTGGCGCTCGAGTTCCCCCCGTGCCCGATCAAGGCGTAGTTGGCGTTGACGCCGCCCTCCAGGCTCAGGTGGCCCGCCGTGCCGATGACGATATCACCCGACTTGAGCCCTGCGGAATTTCTCCCGCCGTGGCCCACCTGGGCATAGGTGCCGTTGACCCCGCTTCCCGCGTCGAGCCGGATGTCTCCTCCTCCCGCCGCTACGGCCGCGTCGGGATCGTAGTTGAGGTAAATATCGCCCAACAGGATGCCGTTGGCCTCGTAGCCACCGTTCCCGATCTGGGCGTAGGCACCATAGTGGGCGCCATTCGTAGTGGTGCCCCCGATCAGGTCGATGCCCGATGCCCCCACCACCACGATGCGGTCCGTGGCCGCCCCGTGATTGTTGTTGTTGACGTGGCCGCCGTGCCCGATTTGGGCGTAGGCATCGAGGTTCGTGCCTCCGAGAACGGAAACTTTCCCGCCGGACAATACGGCAATACTGCCTTGGGTTGGCGACGCATCGGCGACGGCAGTATGCCCACCGTGGCCGATCTGGGCGTAGGCGTTGGCGGTGCCCGCCGCCAGGGTGACGCCCCCGCCTGCCGTCACTTCGATGCCTGCATCGACGACTCCCTCGGATCCCGCGCCTCCGTGGCCGATCTGGGTGTAGCCTTCCCCCAAGGTTCCGGAACTGAGCGAGAGAGAGCCCCCAACGCTCACCGCAATATCGCCGACGATGTCGTAGCGGGCTTTGTCGCCGCCATGGCCAATCTGGGCGTAGGTGTCGTCGCCCGAGCCGCCCGTCATGGTGATGTCGCCCGTGGCATTGACCTCGATCAGTCCCGCGATGGCCGCCTTGGCGCTGGCGGGCGTGGAAGTGCCGCCGCCCTCGCCCCCGTGGCCGATCTGGGTGTAGGCGTCGGTCGCCGTGCCGCTGGTGAAGGTGATGTTCCGGGCCGCGCCGACGAGAATGTCGCCGGATTTGTTCGCAAAGCCGGTATTGGTATCGGTGCGGCTTCCCCCGTGCCCGATCTGGGCGTTGGCGTTGGTCGAGCGGGCCGTGAGGGTGATGTCCCCGGTGCCCGTGCCGGTCGCCGTGTTGATCAGGATATCGGAATCGACCACCTCCATCAGCATGGAATCGAAGCCTCCGTGTCCGATCTGGGCATAG
>CAYMMC010000259.1:0-4988 GCA_964391125.1 uncultured Akkermansia sp. | reverse complement strand
CTTCTCCCGGCCCTTCTCCCGGCCCTTCTCCTCGCGACCACCGCCAGCGGCGTCGCGGAAGGACGCAGCGTCCGGCTTCTCACCATCGGCAACAGCTTTTCGCGGAACGCGACGAACCATCTCGACGATCTCGCCAAAGCCGGAGGCCACACCCTGGTCCATCGGCCCATCGTCGTCGGCGGGGCTTCTCTGGAGCTGCACGCCACGAAGGCGCAGGCGCACGAGGTCGACGCCGCCGACCCGGCGGGGAAATACACCAATGGCCGCAGCCTCGAGGAAGAGCTCCGCGACGGCCCCTGGGACTTCGTCACGATCCAGCAGGCCAGCATCAAGAGCCACGACCTCGCCACCTACCGCCCCTTCGCCGGGTGGCTCGCCGCCTACATCGCCGAGCGCGCTCCCGGCGCGAAGCTGCTGGTCCACCAGACCTGGGCCTACCGGATCGACGACCCGCGCTTCGCGAAGCCGTCCGACAAACCCGGCGAGCCGAAGACGCAGGAGGAGATGCACCGCGGCCTGACCCGCGCCTACCGCACCATCGCCGCGGAGCTCGGCGCGGGGTTCCTGCCCGTGGGCGACGCCTTCCACCTCGCCGACACCGATCCGGAATGGGGCTACCGGCCCGATCCCGATTTCGACCCGAAGGCCCTGCGGCATCCCGCCCTGCCCGGGCAGACCCATTCCCTGCACGTCGGCTGGCGCTGGAGGAAGCCGAAGGGCGGCGCCGAGGCGACTCTGGGGATGGACGGCCACCACGCCAACCTCGCCGGGGAATACCTCGGCGCCTGCGTCTGGTACGAGGTTCTCTTCGGGGAAAGCGCCGTGGGCAACCCCTACGTGCCGGAAGGGATCGACCCGGCCTACGCCAGGTTTTTGCAGGAGACGGCGCACCGGGCGGTGTCCGCGGAGGCCGGCTGAGGGGCGCAGGCGGGAAGGGGCCTCCCTCGGCCCGCGCCCCGAGCTTGTGAAATTTTTCACAAAGTCCCTTGCTCCGCCCTTGCGGCGGCGTAACCTTTGCCGGTAATGGGGCTCCGCCCCGGCAACGACATGGCCGAGACAATCGCGCAGCACGCCGCCTACGACTCCAAGATCGAGGGCAACATCATCTTCACCAGGGTCGACGCCGCGATCAACTGGATGCGGAAGAACTCCCTCTGGCCCATGCCGATGGGGCTGGCCTGCTGCGCCATCGAACTGATGGGCACGGGCGCCTCCCGCTACGACATCGCCCGCTTCGGAGCCGAGGTGATGCGCTTCTCGCCGCGCCAGGCCGACGTCATGATCGTCGCCGGCACCGTCACCTACAAGATGGCGCTCGCGGTAAAGCGGATCTGGGATCAGATGCCCGAGCCGAAATGGTGCATCGCCATGGGGGCCTGCGCCTCCTCGGGAGGCATGTACCGCAGCTACGCGGTCCTGCAGGGCATCGACAACCTCATTCCCGTGGACGTCTACGTCTCCGGCTGCCCGCCGCGTCCCGAGGCCCTGCTGGAAGGCCTGATGAAGCTCCAGGCGAAGATCGAGAAGGAAAGCTCCGCCCTCGCCCATTTCAAAACCGAAGCCCCGGCCACCGCATGACCACGATCCTCTCCATCCTCCGGGATCGCTTCGCCGAGGCCGTTCTCGACACCGTCGGGTTCCGGGGCGAGACGACCGTGATCGTCGAGGCCGCGAAGGCGCAGGAGATCCTCCGCTACTGCCGGGACGAGCTCGGCTTCGACTACCTCGTCGACCTCAGCAGCGTCGACCACTACGGCGAGGAGCCCCGCTGGGAGATGGTCTACGAACTCTACGCCCTCGGCAACGGCGCCCGGCACCACCTGCGCATCAAGTACAAGCTTCCCGAAGGCGAGAAGGCCGCCTCCGTCTCCGGAATCTGGCCGACGGCGGAGTGGCACGAGCGCGAAGCCTACGACATGATGGGCATCGAGTTCGAAGGCCTCGCCGACCATCGCCGCATCCTCATGTGGGAGGGCTATCCCTACTTCCCCCTGCGCAAGGACTTCCCCCTCGCGGGACGCCCCAGCGAAATGCCCGACGTGGCCTTCACCGAGCGCGCTCCGCTCGCGGGCGGCCCCTTCGTGACCACGCCGACCACGGCGGGCACGCCGCATCGCGAGCCACGCTCGCGCGAGATCGACTGATCACACCCGCCGGGATTCGTCGAATGGACTGGCTCCTGGAGCGCCTCCGCGAGCACGAGCACCTGTTCTGGTGGACCGGCGGCGCCTCGCTCGCGATCATCGTGGTCAGCGCCCTCGCCGTGCCCGTTCTGATCCGGCGCATGCCCTACGACTATTTTCTCGAGGACAGCTCGGGATCGAGGTGGATGCGCCGCCGCCATCCCGCGATCCGGCTGACGCTGCTGGTGTTGAAGAACCTGCTCGGCGCCGTCCTCCTGGCCGGCGGGGTGATCATGCTCTTCACGCCGGGCCAGGGCCTTCTCACCATCGTGGTCGGACTGTTCCTCCTGAACTTTCCGGGAAAGCGGCGCTTCGAGACCTGGCTGGTGAGCCGACCGCCGATCCACCGCGCCATCGGCTGGATGCGGCGGCGGGCGGGCCAGCGGCCTCTCGAACTGCCGGAGGAATGACGGGCGGTCGCTCCCTTCGTTTCCGCGCTCCTCAGGCCTGCGGCGCCAAATCCCCCTCGGTGAGGCGATAGCCGAAGACGGTCTCGCCGTCCTTGTTGAGCAGGGTCGCCTGGAGGACGGCGGGCGAGGCGGTGCCGTCGACGTCCAGGCGCAGGAAGACGTGCGGCTCCACCGCGCTGCGGACGAGGTTGGGATGGTAGACGTTCAGCGACGGGATCGTGCTGCCGTGGATGGGCGAGGCGATGAACTGCACCATCCGGTAGCCCGCGGTCTTCTCGGTCGGGTAGCGCAGCACCCGGCTGGCGTGGATGTCGCCCCCGACAAGGACCACGCCGCCGATGCGGTGGTCGCCGATGAACTTCTGGATCGCCTGAAGCTCGTGCCGGTAGGTGCCCCAGTCGTCGGATTCGGCGTTCTGCTTGTCGTCCCAGATCACGCCGCAGGCGAGCAGCTTGAAGGGCGCGGTGGAGGCGAGCAGGCCGGCCTGGAGCCATTCCCATTGCTTCGCGCCCAGCATGGTGGGCTTGTGCGAGCCGGCGAAGGAGGGCTCCGTCATCGCATACCAGCGCGTGTCGAGCAGGAAGACCTCGACCGGGCCGCGCCGGAAGCTCGTGTAGATCCCGCCCTCGCCGTCGCCGTATTCCGCCTGTGGGCGGTAGCGGGAGAAGACGAGGCGGGTGTTCTCCTTCCCGGCGGCCAGGCCGGAAGCGTCGTTGCCCGCGAAGTCGTGGTCGTCCCAGGTCCACCAGCAGGGACGACCGCGCAGCAGCTCCTGGTATTCCGCCACGGCGGCGAATTCGCGGTGTCGCCGCGTCTGGACCTCGAGCTCGGTGCTGTCGATGTAGGGCGTGTCGCCGATCAGCACCACGGCGTCCACCTCCTCCGAGGCCATGCGCCGCCACACCGCCCGGCTGCCCTCGTCCTCCTTCGCGCAGGAGCTGATCGCCAGGCGCACCCGCGAGGCTTCGTCCGCCGACGGAGCGGTGGCGATCTGCTGCGCCGCGTCGGCGGCGATCTCCTCCCCGTCCCGCAGGATGCGGTAGCGGTAGCCGGTCCCGGGCCGCAGCCCTTCGACCCGCCAGTGCAGACACAGATCGTCCTCCTCCCTCGCCTCGCGTCGCTGCAGGATGGCCTCGCCTCCGCCTTCGGGAAGGAGCTCAAGCAGATATTCGCCTGGCGTCGCCGCCCGCATCCAGACCATCGCGGAGCGCTCGTCCACGTGTCCCAGGATCGGGCCCAGAGGCGCGCCCTTCGTCGGAGCCTCCCCTTGGGCAAGCAGGGGGTCCGCCAAGACGGCGGCGCCAAAGGCCGCGGCACCCGCCAAGAACTCGCGTCGTGGCGGAGAAGTCGAGCGGGAGGCCATGGCAGAAAGCGTTGGAGTCGGTCGGGGACATCCGGGCGTCGGCGGAGGACCGCCGACCTGCCGCCTCACGCGATCCCCATGATGCCGAGGAGCTTCGCGTGGATCTCCTCGTTGCGCATCAGGGCGGGGAACTCGCGGCTGCCGGGACCGACCGCGCAGAATTCGACGAGCTCGCCGGTGTGGTTTCCGCTCGTCCAGCCGACTCCGGTATGGGCCTGGATGACGTCCTCGAAGGCCGCCTTGAGGCCCTGCGTGGCCTTGAGCTCGTCCTCGCTGAGCTTCATTCCGGTGTGCTTCTCGATGGCCTCGGCCAGCGGCGGACCACTCAGCCCCTGCACGCCGTTCCGCTTCATCCATTCGAGGGAGCGGTTGAACTTGCGGAAGCGCTCGAAGAAGGCATTGCTGGCGTTGTAGCTGCCCGGCCCGAAGCCCTGTTCCGGCTTCGCGCTGACCCCGTTCATCTGGATGCCGCCGCAGCCGTGGTCGGTCGTGAGAATGACGAGGGTGTCGCCGTTGGCCTCCGCGAAGTCGACCGCCACGCCGATGGCCTCGTCGAAGGCGATCTGCTCGTGGATGGAGGCGGCGGCGTCGTTGGCGTGTCCGGCGTGGTCGATGCGGGCCCCCTCGACCATCAGGAAAAAGCCCTCCGGGGATGGGGCGAGGCGGTCGAGAGCGGTGCGCGTCATCTCCGCGAGGGTCGGGATCGCGGCCTTCAGCTCGGAGACGTTGGTCCGGTCGATGCTGAAGGGCAGGTGGCCCTCGTAGAACAGCCCGAGGAGCGGCTTGCCCGCCTCGGTCGGCAAGGCCGCGAGCGCCTCGCGAGTCTCGGCGAGGGCGTAGCCCGCCTTGGCATACCGCTCCTTCAGCTCGGCGCTGTAGAACTTCTGCCCTCCTCCGAGGAGGACGTCCACTTTCCGCTCCAGATACTGCTCGGCGACGGCGACCTCGTCGGAGCGGCTCGGGACGTTCACGGCGAAGCCCGCCGGGGTCGCGTGGGTGATCGTCGCGGTGGTGACGAGACCGGTCTTCCGG
>CAYMMC010000258.1:0-5005 GCA_964391125.1 uncultured Akkermansia sp. | reverse complement strand
CCCGCCCGCTTCCACCTCGATGGCGCCGCCGAGACGCCAGGTGTTGTTGGCGTTCGAGGGCCCGCCGCCGTGGCCGATCATGGCGAAGGTGTAAGAGCTGGAGCCGCCGCGGGCGATGATGTCTCCACCAGCCCGCGCCGTCACGTTTCCGGAAAGGTCGGCTTGGCTGACGTCACCGGCGCGACCGCCGCCGTGTCCGATCTGGGCATAGCTGAAGGCGTTTTGTCCCGCGAGTAGCGCAAGGTCGCCGTCGACCGTGTCCACCGAGATGTTGCCGACGGTGGTCACGTCGGTCCCGTTGCCGTAGCCGCCGTGGCCGATTTGGGAATGGTTGTAGCGGGAGGAAGTGTTGGTCCCTCCGGCGAGGAGGGAGATGTTTCCGCCCAGCACGTCGACCCGGACGTTGCCGCCCATGCTGCCGGAGAAATCGCGTCCGCCGTGGCCGATCATGGTGTGAGAGAAGTATCCCAGCGCGGAAGATTCCAGGAGGAGCCCGCCTCCGGCCACGTCGATCTCCACATTCCCCGAGACGGTGATGCTCGGTCCCGGCGTCTCCCGGGTGGCGAGGTGACCGATGTGGGCCGCGGCGTAACTCCCGTCCCCGGAACGCATTTCAATGCCGTCCCCGGCGTCGCTTCCGAGGGAGGTCACGTAGGTGCCGCCGGAGATGCTGTTGCCATCGTGCATGTTGTATCCGCCGCTGCCGATGGCCGCGTAGTTCACCGTCGAATTTCCGCCGTTCAGCCGGATGCCGCCATCCCCGGAGGTGACCGTGACCTCGCCGGAGATCGCGTTGGCGGAATTGTAGGAAATGTGCCCGATCTGGGCGAGCAGCGCCGAAGCGCCGTCTCCGCCAGTCACCTCGATCCGTTGTCCCGCCGTCACGGTGATGTCGCCCGAGTGGTCGCCGTCGGCGAGGATCCCGCCGTTGCCGATGAGGGCGAGGTTGTAGGTGTCGTGATGCCCCGCCTCGACGATCACGGAGCCGCCGGCGTCGATGGCGATGTCGCCCTTGTAGCCCCGGCCCGATCCCGCCGCCACGGGAATGACGAGATTGTTCGTTCCGGGAACCGAATCGAGGATGAAATCGGCGTTGTAGCCCCCGTGCCCGATTTGGGCTTGGGCGCGCGTGTTGTTTTCGGAACCGGCGAAGCCCGCTCCGCCCCGCACCGCCACGTTTCCGCCCGCGACGATGTCGATGGCGCTCTCGGTGAAGTCGTCGAGGTAGTGGTTGCCGCCGCCGTGTCCGATCTGGACGTGGGCGTGGTAGCCGAGTCCCGCCTGGAGGGTGAGGTCGCCTCCCACCGCCACGGTGATATCGCCGCCGAGGGCGGCGAGGTTGGTGCCGTCGTCGTCGTCCGCATTGTCGTAGCCGCCGTGTCCGATGGTGGCGTTGTTGTTGTAGGCCTTGCCGCCGAGAAGAGTCAGGTTGCCGCCCGCCTCGATGACGATTTCGCCGGAAAGCTGCAGGTCTCTCACCGCGTCGCGGTCTCCGCCGTGGCCGATCTGGGCGTAGGAGGCGTTTCCGGTGTTGTCCGTGGCGCTGGTCCACCCGCTGCTCCCTTGAATTCCCACCTCGAATTTGTTGGCCACGACCTCGATGTCGTTGAGGGCTTTGACCTTGATCCGGCCGGTGGCGGCATCGTTGATGCTGGAGCCGGCGTCGCGGCGGTTGTAGCCGATCTGGGAGTGGCGCTGCGCCCCTTGGTTGATCCCGCCGCTGTAGGCCGCGCCCCAGACCATGACGTCGTGTCCGGCCACGTTGGTCTGGCCGGTGCGGCTGGCCACGGAGAGGGCCCGGTCGGCGGCGACGCTCGCCGGATCGCCGCCCGGATCGCCGCGGAGACCGACGTAGACGCTCCCGCCGTTGTGGCCGAAGGCGCCCGGGACGGAGAAAATGGAGCTGTCCATGTCGATGTCCCCGGTCGCGGTCGAGGTGCCCGGCAGGGTCGTGTGCGGGGTCGCGGTGCCCGCGAAAAGGGTTTCGAGGGAGAGCAGGGAGGAATTCCACCCGGCCACGAGGTTCACGTTGCCCGAGCCCCGGTTGATGAGGTCGTCGCCGATGTAGAGGTTGCCCTCGGCGAGCAGGGTGAGGCTGTTGGCCGAGGTGTAGCGCACCGAGTCGAGAACGGAGATGTGGCCGGCGTCGGTCGCGTCCGGATCAAAGGTGGAGACCACGACGTGGTTGGAGCCGACGAGCGACTGGAGGGTGCCGGTATTGATATTGGTCGCCGAGGAGGCCGACGAACTGATCGTCAGGTTCTTCGGATCGAGCAACAGGTGTCCGTTGGCTCCGTTTTCGGCCAGGGTGGACACGGTTCCGTCGACGAGGAGACCCTCTTTGCCCGAGATTTCGACCAGGCCGCCCCGCCCGTCGCCGCGTCCGGTGGCGGCGATGTCCCCGCGGAAGGCGGTGTCGCCGTCCGACCAGAGCACGACGCTGCCGCCGTCGCCTGCCTCCGTGGCGTTCGCCCGGATCGTGGCGCCGTCCGCCATCTCCACCGAGCGGGCGTTCGGGATGGCGGAGTCGCCGCCTTGGAAGCCGCCGCCGATTCTCGCCGCCCCGCCGCCGGCGCCGCCGCTGACGTCGATGGAGGCATCCGGCTTCAGGACGATCTCGGGAGCGGCGACGACGACCGTTCCCCCGGCGCCGGAGGGATTCGAGGCGGCGACGGTCGCGCCGATTTCGGCCCTCTCGGTCGCCTCGATCCTGACGCCGCCCCCGATGGAGCGGCCGCTGGCCCGCAGCGCTCCGTCGACCTTCGCGTAGGCCGCCGCAATCAGGATCGCTCCCGCCGAACCTTCGTCCGAGGACACCGCGCGGATCGATCCGCTGTTCGAGACGGTGCCGCCGGCGCCATGGAGATGGACGCGTCCGCCGGAGCGATGCACCCCCGTGGCCCGGATGCTGCCCTTGTTGTTGATCGCCAAGGCATAATGGTTGCCATGGGCCTTCAGTTCGGCGGCGGCGCCTTCGATCGTGCCGTCGTTGAGGATGCCGGTGCCGCTGGCGCCCGCCCCCGTCGCGCGGACGAAGACCCGCTCCCCGCCGGGGCCGGCGTCCGCCTTGATCAGCACCTCCTGGCCGGCGGCGAGGCCGACGGTCCCTGCGGGGGCGTGGATGCTGCCGCTGTTGGTCACGGTGCGCCCGACGAGGAAGACGTCGCCGCCGATCGCGTGGATGCGGCCCATGTTCGTCACCCCGGCCGAGCTGGCGCCCTTGAAAACCTGGTCCCCGCCGGCGAGGAACTCTCCGTTGGCGACGTCCAGGGTCGAGAGCACCAGGCCATGCACGTCGACCGTGCCGCCCGGTCCCACCAGGATGCCGTTCGGATTGATCACGAAGACGTTTCCGTTGGCCTTGAGCGCCCCGTGGATCGCGCTGGGATCGCCGCCGACGACCCGGTTGAGGACGGCGGACCTGTTTCCGGGCTGGATGAAGCGGGTCAGTTCCCCGGCGTCGATGGAGAAGCTCTCCCAGTCGAGGATCGCCTTCTGCGAGGTCTGCCGGATGTTCAGGACGCCGCCGTTGCCGGACATCGTCACATCGCCGTGGACGACGACGCCTCCGCGCGGATTCGCCGCCGCCGGGCCGCTCCACCAGGCGAGGGCGGGCAGCAGCATGACCATGACCACGGCCCGAGCCGACCCGGAGCGGAGATGGAAAAGGTTTTGTACACAGACCGCCGTCGGAGCGCTGTTTTTCATGGTCGATGGAGGAGGGGGAGGGGTCCTGCGAAAAGCAGGTAATGGACCAACGTAGAGGAGCCGTCTCCCTTCAAGGTCAAAATCCACCACCGCCGCCATGATAATTGTTGAAATTGTTGAAATTGACATTGCCCGCGAGTGCTCGTCGAGGAGTCCCGTGGACATGGGAAAGCACGAAAAAAGGCGGGCCCTTTCGGACCCGCCCTTTCGGTGGCGATCTGTCGTGGATCGGTTGGTTCCGGTCAGCGGACGTTGACCCGGAAGCTGCCCGCCGCCGTCGCGGCGCCGGGGGCGCTGGCGCGGAAGGTGCCTCTGTAGGCCTTCTTCACGATCCGCGGCTTCTTGCCCTTGGCTCTCTTGACGAGCTTCTTCTTGTTGGGCGTGATCTTCGCCGTGATCGTCACGGGCGCGGAAGCGCTCGAGAGCGTGGGCGTCTGATACCTGCCGGCGTTCAGGGCGGCGGTGAGGTTGCCGCCGGGACCGGTGTAGACCACCTTGAAGAAGGCGTTCTTGCGCGGCGCGGCGGAGACCGTGAGCGGGCTGGGCAGATTGCCGACGTTGCGGATCTGGGCCCTTGCCCGGACGACCTTCGCCTTCTTCGAGACGAGGCGTCCCGGAGTCACGGTGAGGGCGGGCTGGGCTGCCGCCGTCCGTGTCGCATCGATGGTGAAGGAGAAGGTCTCGGGATTCTCCGTGGGATTGGACATCCGGAGGCGGTAGGTTCCGGCGGGGAGTGCGCGGGAGAAGCTGAAGATTCCGCTTCCGCTCGCGATCAGGTTTCCATTCGCGTCGAACAGCTCCGCGTTCAGACCGGTCGCGCCGCCGGAGAGAAGGACCTCGCGGGCGTCGGCCAGGGTGAAGAGGTAGTCCTGGCCGTCGCCGGGCTGGATGCTCTGGCCGGTGACCGAGCCGGTGTTGCCAGTCAGCGTCAGGATGGTGTTCGTCGTGAAGACGGCGACGTCGGTGTAGGTGGTGCCCGCGGAAGTGGTGACGAAGGCTTTGACAGCGTAGGTCGTCGCGGCGTCGAGGCCGCTCGCGTTCACGGTGAAGACGCCGGTCTCGCCGTCGGCGGTCAGCTTGACCACGTCCGTTCCGTCTAGGAGGGGATCGTCGTTGACGCTATGGGGTGCGTAGACGACGCCTCTTTCGACGAAAGTGCCTGCGCCGGTGCTGGAGACGTTTCCGCCGAGGGTCGCCGCCGAATCCGTCACGGAGGTGATGGAGGGGCCCGTGATGACGGCGATCTGGGCTAAGCTCGCCGTGATCGTCATGTCCGCGTTCACCGTGACGGTGACGG
>CAYMMC010000257.1:0-5007 GCA_964391125.1 uncultured Akkermansia sp. | reverse complement strand
GCGGCGGCTCGTCGCCGGCGTCTCCCGCGAAAAGAGAGAGAACGCCCTGTCCTAGACGCGCCTCGATGGCGCCGACCGCCTGCCCCGATCCGTCGTTCCGGAATCCGAATTGGGTGAATGAATCCACCGTCGTGTCCGAGGCGCGCAAGGTCAGGCCATGCGCCGCCACCCCGCTGAGACCGGCGCGGCTGCCCACGGCCACGCCGACGTTCTGGCTGGCGTTTCCAAGGGTGACCGTTCCGCTGTTGTGGCCAAAATTGGCGGGGGCGGAGAAGTCGAAGGTGGCGTCTCCGACCGAAATGAGCGGCTCTCCGAAATCCCCTCCGGCGTAGCCCACCGAACCGTTGAAAGTCGCGCCCAGTCCGTTCCATCCGGCCACGAGGAAGACCCCGCCGTCGCCGGCGTTCTGGTAGCCCGCCTCCATGACGATGCTGCCTCCGGTCATCAGGTAGAATTCGTCGGAGGTCGTCACGGCATGGTTGACGCCCCTGACCAGCAGGTCGATGTCGTTGGAAAACGCCAGGGAGATCGGCCCCTGGTTCCAGTTGCCCGCGATCATCGTGTTGACTCCGCGCAGGGCGGCGTCGCTCACCGCGAGTCCGCCGTTTCCGACGACCTGGAGTCCGGCGCCGCCGAGGTAGTCGGCCCCCGTGAGATCGCCGTCGCTCTGGTGGAAAAGGTGCGCCTCGCTGCCTCCGTTCGTCGCTGCGATCTGTCCACTGGAGAACAGATGAATGCCTCCCTGGCGGGTGCCGTCCGAACTCCCCGCGCCGTCGCCGTGGCCGGTCATGGCGTAGGCGTTGGCGGCGGCACCGCCCGCGAGCGTCAGGTCTCCTCCGCCCGCGACCACGTGGATTTCTCCGCTCAGAGCGCCGTCGGCATCGGTGCCGCCGTGACCGATCTGGGCGGACTGTCCCGCGCCGCTTCCGCCCGCGACCGACACCGCACCGGCGTCGGCGACCGCGACGATGTCTCCGCCGAGGTCTCCCGCCACGCCCGAACCGCCGTGTCCGATTTGCGCGTAGCTGTCCGCTCCCGCGCCCGACATGCCGAGGTCGATCCCGTTGGTCCCGACCACGGTGATGTCGCCTTGCCGGGTCGAAACGGCGTCGAGGAATTCCCCGCCGCCCGAATGGCCGATGGCGGCGAAGCTGTCCGCCGCGTTTCCGCCCCGCAGGGTCACCGAGCCCGCGTCCGCACGAACCGCGACGGTTCCATAGGCGTCGAAGCCCGCGTCCACCCCGTGGTGGCCGATCACGGCATAGCGGTGCGCCGCGTCCGCCAATTCCGGAGCGGCGGCGTTGCCGTCGAGGAGAATGTTGCCTCCGGTCGAAACGACCGAGATGTCGGCTCCGTCCGCCGCGGAACCGTATCGCAGGTTGGAGTTCACCCCGAGGAAGGAGGAGCCCCCGTGCCCGATGCTCGCGTAGGAGTCGCCGTTCGTCCCGCCGGTGAGCGAGATGTCTCCTCCGGCGGTCACGACGATGTCGGAGGTTTCGCTGACGCCGCTGGCGTGGGCGAAGGTGACGCCCGTATTGCGGTCGAAGACGGCGCCCTCGCTGGTGTTCACCAGCATCCAGGAATCGAAGGCCACGCCGTCCTCCCGGGGATTGACCCGCAGGGTGTAGGTGGTGTTGGGAGCGAGATCCCAGGTGGCGTTGCCGGTGGTCCCGGTGGTGTGCTCGTGGCCGCCGGTGCCGCCGTTCCAGGTGAAGACCCCGGTGCCGACGGTGCCGATGAAATACCAGTCGGCTACGCCCCCCGCACCGACACCGTCCTTGAGTTCGACGATGTCCATGTAGAGCGAGTCGCTGTTGCCGTTGAAGCCGGCCGCGTGCGAGTAGAGCCGGTAGGTGCCGCCTTCGTTTCCGGTGGTGAAGGTGTAGAGGGCGTAGCTGCCGGCACTGCTGGCGTAGGCGCCGGCGGGACGACCGTCCGGCAGTTCGAGGAACCAGCCGCCGCGGCTGCCCGAGAAGGTGGCCGGAGGAGGTGCGGGGGCTCCCGTCCAGCCCGTCGGGTAGTATCCCTCGGGCCGCACCACCCAGTGGTTGGTCTCGTGGTAGAATTCGGCCTCGCCCACGATCATGCCGTCCCGCTCCAGGAAACCCGTCACGTCGTCGTTGAAACCTCCCGCCGCGCCGGCCAGAGAGTGCCCGATTTGGGCGAAGTTGAAATTGCCCTCCAGTCCCGACTGTGCGCCGCTGCCGCCTTGGAGCGTCACCGCGCCGCCCGCGTTGGCCTCGATCCGACCGTCGAGGAAGCCGTCGGACCCGATGCCGCCGTGTCCGATCAGGGCGTAGGCGCGCTCCGCCGTGCCACCGAGGAGGGTCAGGTCGCCCGATCCATTGGCGTCGCTGTCGGCGTCGATCCGGATCGCGTCGCTCTTGTGTCCGACGGAATCCAGTCCGCCGTGCCCGATCTGGGCGAAGGAATTCATCGCCTCGCGTCTCCCGCCTTGCAGCCCGATTCCGTTGGCGGCGGAGACGGTGATGTCGTCCTGAAGAGTGCCGTGAACGCCGACGCCCCCGTGACCGATCATCGCGTAGGTATCCGCCCGGCGTGCGGCGCCCTTGACGCTCACCGAGCCTCCGGTGGAGACGACTTCGATCATGCCGCTCTTGTCGCCGCTCGCGCCGTAGCCTCCGTTCCCGATTTGCGCGTAGTTGTAGGCGCCGCCTCCCGCCTCCAACTCGATGCCGCCGAACGCCGACACGGAGATGGGAGCGCTCATCGTTCCGCTCGTCCGCACCCCGCCCAATCCGATCTGGGCGTAGGCGTTGCTCTTGTCGACGGTCGAGCTGTGTTGTCCCACCCAGCCGGCGATCACGCGGATGGCGCCGTTGGTCGAGGTCACGTCGATGAAATCCGCCGAGTGGCTTCCGTCGGCATCCTCGCCCCCGTGGCCGATCTGCGCATAGGTCGAGTCGTTGGTCCCCGCCGTCACTTCGATGTCGTTCCCGGCGGTCACGGAGATCGAACCGCTGAAGTCTCCCTTGGCCGTGATACCGCCATGCCCGATCTGCTTGTAGGCGCGGTCGGGAGAGCCCCCCGTGAGAAGGAGTTCGTCCGCGGCGTTCACCGTGATGTTCCCCTCGTGGTTTCCGTTCGCCTGTTGGCCGCCGTGTCCCACCTGGGCATAGGCCGGGGAGTTGAGATAGGTGCTGGTGTCGAAGGGCGACCCCGAGAGGACGATGGAGCCGCTGTCGGTCGTGAGGGCGATGTCGCCCCAATGCCCGGGGCCGGCGGCAGGGGCGTTTGCGAGATAGCCGCCGTGTCCGATCTGGGCGTAGTTCCACGAGTGTTTTCCGATATTGAGTCGGATATCGTCCGCCGCCGCGACGTGGATGGTTCCGCCGTGGCGTCCGTCGCTGCGCAAGCCGCCGTTCCCGATCTGGACGAAGGAGTGGGGGTGAGCGGAAACGTCTCCGCTGACGCTGCTGCCGCGCAATAGCACCGAGCCCGCGCCGCCGGTTCCCGCCGTCACCGTGATGTTGGCGACGCTGCCGCCGTTGGTCGTGTCCACGGCATCGGCGTCGTAGCCGCCGTTGCCGATCATCGCGTAGGTTTGCTCGCGATTCCCGGAAAACACTTCCACGTTTCCGGCGGCGGTCACCGAGATGACATTTCCGGAGACTCCCTTGTTCCCGTTGGAAAGATTCCCGCCGTGGCCGATCTGGACGTATCCGTTAAGGCCGCCTCCCGACGCGTCCACCCGCACCGCTCCTCCGTGGGCGGTGACGCGGACATCGCCGCTCAGGTCGCCGTCGGAGTCGTAGCCGCCGTGACCGATCTGGGCGTAGGCGGAGGAGCCGGAACCGCTCGCGAGGGAAACGCCGCCCGCCACCTCCACGGTGACCGCGTCGCTCCGGATGCCGTTGATGGCATTTCCCCCGTGCCCGATCTGGGCGTGGGCCATGCTGCCAGCGCCTCCTTGCAGCGTCAGATCGCCCCCCAGCAGCGTCACGTCGACCGTTCCACTCATGTTGCTGGCGCCGGGATTGCCGCTGTCGGCTCGATTGCCATGACCGATCGTGACGAAGGAAAAACCACCGCTGCCGCCGGTCATGGAGAGTCCTCCGTTCTGCACCTCCACAAGGGTGTTGCCGGTGATGGTGGTGTTGTTGACCAGATAATGACCGCCCCCGATCATGGCGGCGGTGCTGGTGCCCGTGCCGCCTCTCATCACGATTCCGTCGCCCGCGTCGATGCCCCTGGCCAGCACTTTCACGTCCCCCGAAATCGAGTAGTCGCTGTTGTAGCCACCGTTTCCGATCAGGGCGGAGGATCGCGTCCCGCCCCCGCCCTGAACGAGGACGCCACCAACACCGGAGTGAACCTCGATCTCGCCGGAAACGTTCCCGGCCATCACGACGCCGCCGTGCCCGATCTGAGCATAGCCGTTTTCACCACCGCTGCCCGCCAATGCTGAAACCTTGCCCACCGTGTTGAGGACCGACACATTCCCGGTCGCAAGGCCGCTTCCATAAGAGCCACTGGCGTCCTTCGAGCCACCGTGGCCGATCTGAGCGTATCCATCCTGCCGTCCGCCGAGAAGGGACACGTTGTTCGCCCCGTCGATGGTGATATTGCCGGTCTTGGTCGCATCCCAGTTGTTTCCTCCGTGGCCGATCTGGGCGTAGTTTCCACGCCCGGCGGCACCGCCTCCGGCGTTCAGCGCGCCATCTCCGGGAGACTTGAAGGCGATGAAAATGTTTCCGCCAACCGCAGAGTTCGTCGCGCCCGTTCCTCCGTGTCCGACCTGCGCGTAGGAGTCGTCCACGCCGGTGCCGGCCGTCAGATTCAGTCCACCTTCCTTCACATGCAGGGCGATGCTGCCGGTAGCTCCGCTAGCCGTCGCCACCGAGCGGAATCCCAACTGACCGAACGCGCCGCTGCTGTTCCCTGCGGTAATCTCGATCCCTTGAGCGGCGAAATTGCCGGCCCCCGCCCGCGCTCCCCACCGCGATGCCCGCGGTCTGGCTGCCGTCGCCGACGTGGATCGTTCCC
>CAYMMC010000256.1:0-5009 GCA_964391125.1 uncultured Akkermansia sp. | reverse complement strand
CTCCGCCGCGAAGCGCGAAATGCTTGCGTCGCGGGGGGGACCGGGGATACCATGCCGGGAGACCCCCCTCCCCTCCGCCATGCGCACGCTCTTCCTCGCCCTCGCCCTGTGCCTCGCCTCCTGCGCCACGAACCCCGTCGAGCAGCGCATCAACAAGCATCCCGAGCGCTTCGCCAAGCTCTCGCAGAAGGAGAAGGACAACGTGCGGCGCGGCGTCGTGGCCGAAGGGATGTCGACCGACGCCGTCTTCCTGGCCTGGGGGCGGCCCGGCCGGATCATGAGCGGCAGCCGGAGCGGCCGGGGCCGGGAGCGCTGGGCCTACTTCCGCAGCGCGCCGGTCAGCAGCGTCTCCTTCGGCTATGGCAGCTACGGGCCCCATCCCTTCTATTCCAGCTTCGGCGTCCATCCGCTCTACGGCTATGGCTACGGGCCCGGCTGGGGCTACGGCACCGGATTCGACTACGTGCCCCATCTCGACCGCACCGTGGAGTTCGAAAAGGGAAGGGTCGTGGCCTGGGAACGGCTTCGCTGACGCGCTTCGTCCATGGAGGATCCCTTCGGCCATCGCATCAGCTACCTGCGCGTCTCCATCACCGACCGCTGCAACGAGCGCTGCGAATACTGCATGCCGCAGGAGGAGCGCGACTGGCTGCCCCGGTCCGAGCTTCTCAGCTACGAGGAGGTCCTGCGCGTCGTCCGCGTCGGGGCGGGGCTCGGCATCTCCAAGGTGCGCGTCACCGGAGGCGAGCCGCTGACCCGCCGCGACGTCGTCCGGTTCCTCGAGGCGCTCGCCAAGGTCCCGGGGATCCGCGACCTCGGTCTCTCGACCAACGGTACCCTCCTCGCCCGTCCCCTGCCCGACGGGCGCAGCACCGCGCGGGCCGTGCGGGAGGCCGGCGTGGGCAGCGTGAACGTCTCCCTCGACACTCTGGACCGGGCCGCCTACGCGAAGACGACGGGCCGCGACCTGCTCCCCGAGGTCGTCGCCGGGATCGACGCGGCCCGGGACGCCGGATTCGAGCGGATCAAGCTGAACACGGTGCTGATGCGCCATCGCAACGAGCACGAGCTCTGGGACCTCGCCGCCTTCGCCCGCGAGAGGGGCCTGCTCCTGCGCTTCATCGAGCTGATGCCCGTGAGCACCACCGAGGTCCTCACCGAGGACAACTTCCTCTCCGTCGGGGAGGCGAAGCGGCTGCTCGAATTCCGGCTCGGAAGGCTCGTCCCGCGTCCCGACATCCGCACGAACGGCCCCGCCTCCTACTACGAAGTGGCGGCGACCGGACAGATCCTCGGATTCATCGGCGCGATCACGAACCTCCATTTCTGCGAGACCTGCAACAAGCTCCGCCTCACCTGCGAGGGCAAGCTGCGCCCCTGCCTCGGCAGCCATCTCGAATTCGACCTGCGCGAGGCGCTGCGCGATCCCGCGACGGACGACGAGGAGATGGCCCGGCTCCTTCTCGCGGTCGTCGCGAGAAAGCCCGAGCGGCACGACTTCCGCGAAAACTACCAGCCGGGGCGGCGCATGGTGGCGATCGGAGGATAGGGCTGCGGCCCCCGATTTCCGCCCCCGAAGTCGAGGAGGCAAAGCGCAACTCCACTCTCGACAGGATTTTTAAAATATTCTATTCTTCTTCGAAACACCCATAAAAGACATGACCCGCCCCCTGCCCGCCTGCCTCCTTGCCCTCGCCCTGCTCGCTCCGACCGCCCGCGACGCCGCCGCCGGGGAGTACGGCCATCACGGAACGAGGGCCCGGCCCTGCTCCTCCTGCGCCGACAGCAAGTTTCAGACGCCGCGCTACAGCCAGATGCTCCCCTACCGCCACTACGAGAACCGGAGGCGCTACAACGCCGCCCCCTGCTGCGGCGAGCCCGTCCGCACCTCTCCCTATCTGCTGAAGACCGTCGTCGTCAGCAAGCGCCGCCTTCCCCACTACACCTACGATCGCTTCGGCAACCGGCGCTGCCAACGGCTCCTCACCACGACCTACAAGGAGATCTACTCCGACGGGAGCTGCTATGTGTGGACCGCGGTGGGCGGCTGATCCCGCCTCGCTCGCTCAGGGAAGCTCGGGCGAGTGGGGGTAGTCCCGCTCGCAGAGTGCTTGCGCCGTGAAGACGGCGAAGCTCGCGATCCCGTAGCTCAGGCCCAGCACCACCCCGAAGTCGACGATCCCGCGCCAGGGCGAGGGAAGAAGGCGGACGAGCACGACGAGGAGGACGATCCCCAGCGTCAGGCAGATGGCGACGACCTGGGTTTTCCGCTTGGCGTGGAAGTAGCCCATGCAGAAGGCCGGGGCGAGCAGAACGTGGAGCGGGCGGGGATGGTCGCGGAGATGCTTCACCCGGGCTGCCGTGCGCGGCGAGAACTTCTTCTGGAAGCCCCGGTAGCCTTCGGCGACGAGCATGAAGATCGCGAAGCCGACGAGGAAAGTCCACTGCCATCCGGTCAGAGGGGACTGAAAGGCCTCGAGCGCCCTTGGCGCGAGACGCCAGATCGCGCAGCCGAGCAACGCGACCACGCCGGAAAAACCCCACAATGCCCCGAAAGCTCCCATGACCGCGCACTGTGCCGCAAGGCCCACGATTGTAAAGCGCCGCGCCGCGCCCGGACGCCCGCGCCGGCGGGGAATGGTCTCAGGCCGCCTCGGCCACCCGGACCTCGGGCGCCGTCGCCCCGATCTCCGCGATCTCGTCCTGCTCCAGAAGAGCGAGCGAGGCGAATCCGGATTCGATGCCGAGGACGAGGGATTCCAAGGCGTCGAGGCCTTCGTCGATGCGGTCGAACTGCGCGGCGACGGCTTCGCCGAGGAGTTCGCGCAAGGTCCTGGGCTGCGGGACGGGCTCCTCCTCGATCCCGGCTTCGGTCGTGTCGCGGAATGCGGTCTCTTCGGGAGCGGACTCCCCGTCGAGGGCGAGGATCGCTTCGACCTCCCCGGCATCCGCTTCGGTTTCCGCCACGCCCCGGACATCCGCTTCGAAAGACGCCGCCGCGAAGGGCTCCTCGGACTCGGCGATCGCCTCGACCAGCGCTTCGGCCTCCTCCCCGACCTCTTCGGCGTCCTCGGTCTCGGGAGCGAACACGACGGGCTCGGCCCTGGCCACGGGGGAGGAGCGCATCAGCATGGCGAGGCCGGCGGCGGCCTCCTGCAGCTCGTCGAGGTAGACTCGGTCGCGCACGGGCGATTCCTCCTTCGCGGACGTCATGTGGGATTCGACCCGCAGGACGGCTTCGGCGGCGGACGTTTCCGGCAGGCGCTCCTCCAAGACGGGGTCGGCGGAGGACGCAGCAAGGGAGGGGGACCAGTCGACCGGAGGATGGTGCAGCGATTTTGCTCTGGAGCGCGACGCGAAACGCGCGTAGAGCATGGCCCCGGCAAGGAGAAGCAACGCGGCGATGGAAAGGAGGTAGCCCCAGGTGTTCATGGTTGGTATCCGTAAATCATCAAGAGATCCTAGATACTTTCAACCCTAAATTACTGCGATTTTTCGGGAGCGTCTCGGACATTCCTTGCCCAAACGCCCCGGAGCGGCGTTATTCCGAGGCTCGCCCCCTCCCCCTCCCGTTCCGATGAGCATCCACAGCCGCGACTACATGAGAGACGAACCTCGCCGCCCCTCCGGCGGAGGTCCGTCCACTTGGAGCGTCGTGACCCGCCTCGTCCTCCTGAACGTCGCCGTCTACGTCGTCAACAACCTCGTCTTCTTCGATCCGCGACGCGACTTCCTGGGGCTTTCCCTCGAGGCGCTGAAATCCTTCCGCGTCTGGACCCCGCTCACCTACCAGTTCGTCCACGCCAACCTCTGGCACCTCGTCGCCAACCTGATCGGGCTCTTCTTTCTCGGACGCATGCTCCTCCAGCTCGTCCCGCCCCGGCAGGTCGTGGCGATCTATCTGCTGGGCGGTCTCGCCGGGGGCGTCCTCCAGCTCGCCTGGAACGCGGCCTTCGGTCCCGACGCGATCATCGTGGGGGCGTCGGGTTCGGTCCTCGCCATCGCCTTCGCCCTCGTGACGCTGGTGCCCTATCAGCGCATCCAGCTCCTGCTCTTCTTCCTCCTGCCGGTGAACCTCACCATGCGGCAGCTGGGCTGGATCCTGATCGGGCTGAACGCCGCCCTGCTCCTCTTCGGCAACGATCCGGCGGGCGGGGAGCGCGTCGCCGTGATGGCCCACTTCGGCGGGATCCTCTGGGGATGGGCCCACATCCGCTTCGGCTGGCACCAGCGCCAGGTCTCCGTCTCGCCACCCTCGCGGACCCGCCGAGCCCCGATCGTCCGGGAGCAGAGGGCGTCCCGCCCATCCCCGCCGCCGGAGGGCCCGGGGGGAAAGGCGAGAAAGCGCTTCGTCGCCAGCGACGTGGACGCCATTCTCGACAAAATCAACGAACAGGGCTTCCAGAGCCTGACCGACGAGGAGCGCCGCGTCCTGGAGCAGAGCAGCCGCCGTCTCTCCCGCCGTCTCGACGGAGACTTGTGAAGCCGACCGTCCCCATGGCAAGAAGGCCTTCGCACGGAACCGCCTCCCAGCAGCGCAAAGGCGCGCTTCAGCAGCTGCGCTTCCTGGGCGGCGCCGCCGGTCTCGCCCTCTTCTTCGGAGCGGTCTACCTCTTTGGCCGCCTCGGTGTGGAAATGGCCCGGAACCGCCTCCCCGAACGGGAGCGGGACACGGCCACGCTCGCGATGGAGCCGTTCACGGTCGGCCGGTCCGGCGAGCCTCTCTATCTGGCCAACACCCCCGAAGCGCTGCGCCGCTTTTTCGCCGCCCATCCCACGGCCGAGGAGCGCGCCGGAGCGGATCTTTCCGGCCTGGGCATCCGTCGGCTGCTGGACGCGATGGAGCTCGGCGCACTGCGCGCGGAGGCCGACGCCGTGGAGGTGGAGGTGAAATCCGGGGCGGTCGCGGGGGCGGTCTACTGGATCCACCACAGCCAGCTCCCTCCCGCCACCCCCTTCGATCCCATCATCTCCCCGGTGCCGGGGGCGGATGCGCCTTGATTTCTCCG
>CAYMMC010000255.1:0-5024 GCA_964391125.1 uncultured Akkermansia sp. | reverse complement strand
CTCCTTCCAGGCCCGCGAGGCGCCAGACATGGCCCCGCGTCCCGAGGTGGCGGTGATGCGCCTACCGAGGATCGCGCCGAGGAGAGTGCTGCCAACCCGGATGGCGGTGTCCACCTTGGCGCTGCTGGCCTGGGCCTTCTGCTCCGCGACGACGTCCATCGCCCGGGCCAGCCTGCTTTCGACCGCCTTGATCCGCTTCTCGTAGGTCGCGCGCAGCTCCGCGACCTTGGCGTCGCGCGCTTCGTGGGCGGCGTGGACGAGGCGGACGCGGAAGTCGCCCTCGTTCTCGCCGAGATTCGAGATCAGGCCGGTGAGCGGACTCCGCAGCAGGCTGGCGCGATGGTTCCCGTAGATCCAGTCGACGAACTCCTTGCCGAGCTTGGTCCAGAGCGTTTCGTCGAGGAAGCTTTGGGGAAGGTCGGAGAAGGCGGCCCCGGGGACGGGTTCGGTTCCGAGCTGGCTCGGGGAGGACCCGGCGGGGAGATCGAGGCGGCGGCTCCAATCGACGTTGCCGCTCGCGGGATCGACGGGGTTCAGCAGCACCACGGACTCGCTGCCGGAGACGCCTTTGGAGCGATCCTCGTAGCGGACCTCGCCGATGCGGATCACGGCGGGCACGTAGTTCACCTCTTCGGGGGGGACGCCGGGGCCGACGGGAACGAAGAAGTCCCGGGCCCCGCGAGGCAGCCGCGGGCGCATCGTCCGGGACGCGGCCGGCTTGGACGCACCGGCCGGCGGCGCGGGGGCGGCGGCCCGGGCTTCGGCGAGCGCGGCGCGCCTCGGATCCATCAGCGTCTTGATCTGGCCCCGGGCGAGGGGGCCGGTGAGATAGCTCATGACCCAGCGCACGTGGAAGACGGTCGGCGCGTCGTCGTTGACGTTGTTCATCAGGAAGATGCGGTTGCCGAGGCCGGCGAGAAGCTGCTCCATCCGCCTCCGGTCGAAGCCGCCGTGCTTGCTGACCGCGGCGCCCTCCAGCCCGTCGAGGACGCGCGCCTTGTCGCGCTCGGTCTGGAGCCGCCCGAGCCACCAGGTGCCGATGTTGGAGAGGGCCTTGTAGTCGAGGTCGACGGGGTTCTGCGTGGCGAGGAGGACGCCGAGGCCGAAGGCGCGGGCCTGCTTCAGCATCGTCATCATGGGCTTTTTCGACGGCGGGTTCGCCGAAGGGGGCAGGTAGCCGAAGATCTCGTCCATGTAGAGGATGGCGCGCAGGCTGGTGGTGCCCGACTGCGTCCGCATCCAGCCGAGGGTCTGGTTCAGCAACAGCGAGACGAAGAACATCCGCTCGGCGTCGCCGAGGTGGGCGATGGAGAAGATCGAGATGCGCGGCTTGCCCTCCGGGGTGTGGAGCATGCGCCTGATGTCGAGGGGCTCGCCCTCCAGCCAGGTGGAGAAGCCCGGCGAAGCGAGGAGGTTGTTCAGCTTCATCGCCAGGTCCATGCGGCTTTTCTGCGGGATGACCGCATCGAGGTCCATCACGCCGATCTTGTCGAAGGGCGGCACCTGGATCGCCCCGATGAGCATCTCGAGAGTGACGCCGAGCCCGGCCTTCCACTTGTGGGCGAAGAGGTTCGACAGCAGGATGTGCTCGGGGTCGCGGAGGGGGTCGGCGTTGTTCCCGACGAGGGAGAGCAGGCTGGAGACGGTCGACTCGATGCGTTCGGAAAGGGACTCGGCGTCGTCGAGGATCTCGAAGTCGGGCACGTCCAGCGAACTGAGGATGGAGACGGGCAGGCCGGCGTTCGACCCCGGCGTGTAGACCGCCATGTCCACCTTCTCGCGGAACTGGCGGATGCGCTCGCCGTCCTGGCCCCAGTCGGCGAGGCCCTTCTTCCAGGTCTCGGCGGTCTTCGCGGCGTGCTCGTCGGGGGAGAGGCCCTTCTTCGCGGCGTCGTCCTCGTTGATCCAGGGGCGGAAGTCCTCGGGCGCGAGGTCGGGGAAGGTGAGGAGCAGGTTCGCGATGTCGCCCTTCGGATCGATCACGATGGCGGGGATGTCGTCCATCGCCGCCTCCTCCAGCAGGGCGACGCAGAGGCCCGTCTTTCCCGAGCCGGTCATGCCGAGGACGACGCCGTGGGTGACGAGGTCCTTGGAGTCGTAGAGGACGAGCTCGTCCTCCAACGCCTTCTCTTCGGGGTCGTAGCTGCGGCCGAGGTAGAATTTGCCGAGTTTCTCGTAGTCGTCGGTGCGGATGTCCATGGCGGGGGGGGGGCGCTGCGCGCGGGGAACGGGGTGGCCGGGAAAAGTGGAACGGGAAAAGATGGAGGACGGATCGCCTCCCTGTGGATGGCGACGGCCTATGATAAGAACGCCTTCCCGAGGATTCCAAGTGAAAAAGAGGGAAGCGGCTGGCGGAGCCCGATCATCGCCCGGCGTCTGCCGCGACGGGCGGATCCCCATTCCACCGCAATGGCGGGCAAGGCCCGACGACTGCGCCGCCGTCCGGTTGAACGCGCCATCCTCGGGGGGTGGCCTTGGTCAAGGCTTCAGAGCGCGGCTGAGCCGGCTCAAGTTCGACGCGAAGACTTCGCTGCTCAGATAGCGCTCCCCCGCGGCGAACCTGGGCTGGCCGACGAGGCGCGACCCGTCGCCCGGATGGACGGTGATCCAGCGGCCTTCGTCGTCCAGGTCCGCGAGGATCCGCGCGACGGTCGCCGCGTCCACCGGCGCAGGGGCGAAAATCTCCTCGAGGGTTTTCCCCGCCAGGTGGGCGCGGTAGGCCGCCTTGACGGATTCGAGGCGGCTCGGATTCTTCCAGCCGTAGTGCTCGGGAAGCCGGGAGTCGTCGTAGGTCAATTCGTAGCCCTTCCCCGCGCGCTGCATGTAGAGCGGCCGGTTCGTCCTCAATTCGTAGTAGCGTGCCAGCGTCCCGTCGGGAAGCAGGGAGCGCTCCAGATAGGCCACGGCGGGCACGATGGGCTCGGCGTAGCGCGCTTCTCCGGTGATCGCCGCGATCTTGACGAGGGCGAGGAGAACGTCCTCGGATTCGCGTCCGCTCACCGCCGGCGGCTCGAAGGCGCGCGCCCAGATCGGCTGCATCTCCGCGTTGTACTGCTGCGCCCAGGCCGGCTGCGGGGCGGGGAGCTGGGCGAGAAGGAGAAAGTCGCCGAAACGCTTCAGGGCTCCCAGCGCCCGTTCGTCGCGGCGGCGGGTCCAGAGATGCAGGAGCGTGTCGGTGACGGTGATGGCGGCGCCGTCGTTCAAGGTGTACTCGTTCCAGTATTCCTTGATCCGGCCCTCGCGGCGCCAGTCGTGGTCGGGGAAAGAGGCCTTGATCCCCGCAGGGCGGTCCGGGGCGGCTCCGGTCCAGCCCTGGGGAAAGGCTCCGTTCGGATACTGGGCCTCCAGAAGCCGCGAAATCGCGAAATCGACCGCCTCGCGCAGCGCCCCGTCCTTCATCCCCGTCGCCAGATCGAGGCGGCTCAGGAAACGGAGCGCCGCCTGGGTGATGTCGTCGTCCAGGGTCGAGAATTGGCTTCCGGCGCCGCCCTTTCTCCCCCTCCCGTTGCGGTAGTGGGCCGCCCGCGGACCGCCCGGATCGAAATCGATGGAGTTGCGCCAGCCCCCCGATTCGAGCTGGCCGTAGGCGAGGGCATGGCCGGCCCGACGCGCGGCCTCGAGGTAGAAGGCGTCGCCGGTGGCCCCGAAGGCATCGAGAAACGCCTCGCCCACCGTCGGTGTGCCGGGGGGCTGCACCCAGACCTCGCTCGCCGCCGCCTCCCCTTCCCCGAGACGGCGGCCCTCCAGGGTGAGGTAGTAGACGTAGCCGCCCTCGACCGAAGCCTGCGTCGCGAAGAACTCGGCGGCGCGCCTCATCGCGGCGACGACGCTCCCCCGGTCGGGAGCCGCCTCCAGCGAAGCGGCCATGGACAGGAGGAGCAGCACGACGAGGCGCATGGGCGCGAGACTAGCGCGACCCGAACCGGGGAGTCAAGACTTTCGAGGGATCGGGGACGGCTTTGGTTGGTCCCGTCCCTCGTTCGCGTTCGCGCTTGCAAGGCCCCCCGCGCCCGGGAGAAGGGGCCGGCCTCGCCCGCGACGCCCAGCTCACGTCGCCGGGACGAGGCGGAAGATGGCGCCGCGCCAGTCGAGGTAGATGGGCTCGCCGTTCTCGTCGGGGCAGATGCCGGTGGGCTGGACCGTGGGGTTGGCGGGATCGGCCGACTTCTCGACGACGTGGTTGGCGACGACCTTCTTCTGGGCGGGGTCGTAGCGCAGAGCCCAGAGGTTGCCGAAGCGCCAGTCGCCGTAGAGGAAGGTCCCCCTCAGGGCGGGGATGGCCTCGCCGCGGTAGACGTAGCCGCCGGTGATGCTGATGCCGTCGGCCCGCGAGTACTCGTGGATCGGCTCGATGAGGACGGCGTCCTTCGGCGGACCGGGCTTTTGGCCGAGCGCGGCCATGAGGGTCTCGCGGCCGGGGAAGACGTGGCTGGCCTCCTTGTAGTTCCACCCGTAGTTGCCGCCCTTCTCGATCAGGTTGATCTCCTCGTAGAGGTCCTGGCCGACGTCGGCGAGGTAGAAGAGGTCGGTCTCGGGATCGATCCAGACGCCCCAGGGGTTGCGCAGGCCGTAGGCCCAGATCTCGGGGGCGGCGTGCGGGGTGTCGAGGAAGGGGTTGTCGGCGGGGATGCCGTAGGGGCGGGCGCCGCTGCGGGCGTCGACGTCGATGCGCAGCACCTTGCCGCACCAGCTCGTGAGCTTCTGCGCGAGGAGGTGGACGCCGTTCCTCATGCCGCCGTCGCCGGAGCAGAGGTAGAGCAGGCCGTCCTTGGGGCCGAAGAAGACGTTGCCCGAGTTGTGGTTCCACTCCGGCTCCTGGACTTCGAGGAGGATGCGCTCGCTCGCGGGGTCGGCGCGGTCGGGGTCGGAGGCCGATACGGTGTACTCGGCGAGGACGAGGCGCTTCGGCCCCTGGCGGGAGAAGGTGATGTAGAAGCGCCCGTTCTCCTTGAACTCGGGATGGAAGGCCAAGCCGAGGAGCCCTTCCTCGAAGTCCTTCTCGACGGCGATCGAGTCCGTCATGT
>CAYMMC010000254.1:0-5036 GCA_964391125.1 uncultured Akkermansia sp. | reverse complement strand
GAAGCCCAGGAGAATGTCGGCATCGAGATCGCCGAAGCCATCGCCGGCCGCCTCCTGCGCGGCGAGGTCGTCAACGCGGTGAACATGCCCAATCTCGACGAGGCCACTCTGAAGCTCATCGGCCCCTACCTGGGGCTCGCCGAGGTGCTCGGCAAGCTCGTCAGCCAGATCGCGCCGAAGCAGTCCGACGTCTTCCGCATCGACTACGTCGGCAAGGTCGCCGAGATCGACACCACCCTGGTGACCCGTTCGGCGCTGAAGGGCTTCCTCGAGACCGGCGCCACCTCCGGCTCGGCGAACTACCTCAACGCGCCCTCGCTGGCGGAGGGGCGCGGCATCCGCGTCACCGAGAGCCGTCCCACCGAGGAATGCGAGTTCACCGACCTGATCACCGTGACCGCCGGAACCGAGAGGGAGCGGGCGACCGTCTCCGGCAGCTTCTTCGGCAGCCAGCCCCGCGTCGTCCGCATCGACGCGCACAATCTCGACGCGACGCCCCAAGGGAACCTGCTGATCTTCGCGAACACCGACGCTCCCGGCGTCGTCGGGGCCATCGGGCGGGTGCTGGGCGAGGCCGGCGTCAACATCGCCAACATGTCCCTCTCCCGGAACCGGGTCGGCGGCCAGGCGCTCAGCGTGCTGAACGTCGATTCCGCCGTCGGTGCGGGGACCCTGGAGAAGATCCTCGCCATTCCCGGCATCCAGTCCGCCAGGACGGTGACGCTGTAGGAGGCGGGAGGGTCACGCGGCGAGCCCGCGCGAGTCCTGGACATGGAAGCCGCGCAGCCTCAGGCTGCCGTCCGGCAGGAAGTCGAGCTCGGCGTAGGCGTTGTGCTCCGGCGCGGCGCCCTCCACCATGGCGGCGAGGGTGGTGTAGTGGATGCCGGCGATCTGCTGGTAGTCGTTCTTGTGGGAATGCCCCTGGAACACGGCGACGACGCGACCCGACCGCTCCAGGACGCCGCGCACCTCGGCGGCGTTGCGGACCGCGTGGTTCTTTTCCAAGTCGAGGCGCTGGTGGGCGAAGACGACGACCGGCGAGCTGGAGGAGGCCAGCTCGTCCTCCAGCCAGCGCAGCTCGGCCCGGGGGATGTTGGAGTCCTGCCAATGGAAGTTGCGGCGTTGGTAGGGCGTGCCGTCCTCCTTGTAGCAGGCGTCCAGCACCACGAAGCGGAAGCCTTTCTCCTCGAATGCGTAGTGGGGCGGGGGAGTGGCGCCGACATGCTCGGCGAACTCCGCTTTGGTGAGGGTGTCGACGCAATGGTTGCCGAGCACGTAGTGCCGGGGCGCCCGGAGCTTGCCGTAATGCGCCTCGACGGTCTCCAGCCAGGCGAGCTCCTGGTCCACCGACTCGGCGCGGTCGATGAAGTCGCCCAGCTCGACGACGAAGCCGGGCTCGCTCCGGTTGAAGCGGGCCACGGCTTCTTCCAGCTTTCGCAGAGTGTCGCGGTAGTGGCGGCGGCCCGCCGTCTCCTTGTCCGCGTAGTGGAGGTCGGTGAGCAGGCCCGCGCTCAGGATCGGGGCGGCCTCGGTCTCGGCGTCCGCGGACGGCGCCGAGCGCATTCCGAGGCCGGCGAGGGCGAGGACGCCGTTCCGAAGGAAGGCGCGGCGGGGCGGGACGGGCGTGGCCATGCCCCAGACCTAGCGTTCGGCGGCGGTCGTTTCAAGGGCGCGATTCCTGCGGGGGAGCCGGTTTCGAAACGCTTGCTTTCCACGATCCTTCGGCCAAGGTAGCGGGTTTCGACTTCCCTGCCCATGAGCGCCCCATCCCTCCAGATCTACATCGACGGCCAATTCTTTTCCCAGGAGGACGCGAAGATCTCGGTGTTCGACCACGGGCTTCTCTACGGGGACGGGGTCTTCGAAGGGATTCGCTTCTACAACGACCGCGTCTTCCGGCTGGAGGAGCACATCGACCGCCTCTACGACTCCGCCAAGGCGATCCATCTCGACATTCCCGCGACGCGCGAGGAGGTCGCCGAGGCGACGCTCGAGACCATCCGGCGAAACGGGCTGCACGACGGCTACATCCGCCTCCTCGTCACCCGCGGGGTCGGCTCGCTCGGCCTCAGCCCCTATCTCTGCAAGAAGGCCACCATCGTCGTGATCGCCTCGACCATCTCCCTCTATCCGGCGGAGAAGTACGAGAAGGGCCTCGTCCTCGCGACCTGCGCGACGCGCCGCCCCAACCACGACGCCCTCTCTCCGGCGGTGAAGTCGCTCAACTACCTCAGCAACGTGATGGCCAAGGTCGAGGCCATCGCCGCCGGCGCGGAGGAGGGAGTGATGCTGAACGCCGCCGGCTACGTGGCGGAATGCACCGGGGACAACATCTTCATCGTCAAGAAGGGCGTCGTCTACACCCCCACGGTGGCCTCCGGCTCGCTCTACGGGATCACCCGCGGCGTCGTCATCGAGCTGGTCGCCGCGGCCGGCCTCGAGCTGCGCGAGGTGGAGATGAGCCGCTACGACCTCTACACCGCCGACGAGGTCTTCCTCACCGGCACCGCCGCCGAGGTCGTCCCCGTGGCGCAGTACGACAAGCGGGCCATCGGCACGGGCGAGCCCGGCCCCGTCACCCGCCGCCTCATCGAGGACTTCCGAAAACTCGTCCAAACCACGGGGACGCCGATTTACGAACCGGCTTCCGTGTCGTAACGTTTCCGAGGGCGCCGCAGCGCCGGCTTGCGGGGCCGGGGGCGGCCCCCGGCCCTCCCAATGAACTGCGACATCTGCCAAAGCCAAAAAGCGACCATCTTCTTCAGCCAGATGGCCGAGGGGAAGCTGCAGAAGGTGAACCTCTGCAAGAGCTGCGCCGACGAGAAGGGCGTGACCGACCCCACCGGCTTCGCTCTGGCCGACATGCTGGAAGGCATGGGCAAGCAGACGATGCTCGACGTCGGCGGCTCCTCCAAGCACGAGCTCGTCTGCGGCAGCTGCGGCTTTACCCAGACCGACTTCAAAAAGACCGGACGCTTCGGGTGCGCCGACTGCTACCAGGTGTTCGACGAAGGGCTCGAAAGCCTCCTCGAGGCCATGCACAAGCACACCCATCACGTCGGCAAGGTGCCCGCAGGCGCTCCCGACCCCGCCGACCGCCTCTCGGCCTCGTCTCCGCTTCCCGCAGGAGAGTCGAACCCGCGCGCCCGATTGAGCGAATTGAAGCAAGCGTTGTCCAAGTCGGTCGAAGACGAGGACTACGAGGAGGCGGCCCGTCTCCGGGATGCGATTTCGCGCCTCGAAGCCCTTCTCGGCGAACCTTGATCCCCCTTGGAATGAAACGACCGGGCGGGCGCCATCGGCGCGGCCCGGCGATCCGAAACCCGACGCGACATGCGCTTCTCCACCCTACTGAAAAGACCCGCCGAATGGATGCGGACGCCCGGCCCGGAGAACGACATCGTCATGACGAGCCGCGTCCGCCTCGCCCGGAACCTCGCGGGGCACCCCTTCCCCGGCTGGGCGAAGAAGGAGGACCGCGCCCGGGTGATGGAGAAGGTCCGCCCCGCGCTCGAGGCCCTCGCCGAGATGAAGGACTCCTTCTCGGAGGAGATGACCCAGCTCACCGCGATCGAGAAGCAAGTCCTCGTCGAGCGCCATCTCATCAGCCGCGAGCACGCCGCCAAGGGGCCGGGCTGCGCCACGGTGATGAACCGCAAGCAGACCGTCAGCGTGATGGTCAACGAGGAGGACCACCTGCGCATGCAGGCGATCCGGCCGGGCCTGCAGCTCCTCGCCGCCTACCAGTCCCTCGACCAGATCGACACCGAGCTGGAGGGCGACCTGCCCTACGCCTTCGACCGTCAGTACGGCTATCTCACCGCCTGCCCCACGAACCTCGGCACCGGCATGCGCGCCTCGGCCATGCTGCACCTGCCGGGCCTGGTCCTCGGCGAGCAGATCAACCAGACCATCCAGGGCGCCAACAAGATCGGCCTCGCCGTGCGGGGGCTCTACGGGGAGGGCACCGAGGCGCTCGCCAACCTCTTCCAGATCTCGAACCAGAACACCCTGGGCAGCCGGGAGGAGGACATCATCGCCCATCTCGACCGCGTCATCGGCCAGCTCATCGCCAACGAGAAGAACGCCCGGATGAAGATCCTCGAGGACCGGCCCACCATGATGCGCGACCAGATCGGGCGCGCCTACGCCGTCCTCAAGTACGCCCACATCATCTCCTCGAAGGAGGCGCTGAACCACCTTTCCATGATCCGCCTCGGCTGCGACCTGGGCTTCATCCCCGAGGAGGAGCGGGAGACCATCACCGTGCTCCTCACCGAGATCCAGCCCGCCCACCTGCAAATCTCGGCGAAATGCAAGCTTTCGCCCGAGGAACGCGACATTTTGCGTGCCGACATCATCCGCAAGAGCTTAATTGGGCTGACGCCGCCGGATTTCCGCAGTATACTGACCGACAGGGACAACGACGATGAATAATTTCACCCCCCGCGCACAACAGGTCCTGGCCCTCGCCCGCAAGGAGGCGGACCGCTTCAACCACAACTACGTGGGGACCGAGCACCTGCTCCTCGGCCTCATCAAGCTGGGGCAGGGGGTGGCGGTCAACGTCCTCCAGAAGATGAGCCTCGACCTCGAGACCGTCCGCCTCGCCGTGGAGAAGCAGGTCGGCAACGGCCCCGAGACCAAGATGGTGGGCAACATTCCCTACACCCCCCGGGTGAAGAAGGTGCTCGCCCTCGCCGGGAAGGAGGCCAAGGCCCTGAACCACAGCTACGTCGGCACCGAGCACATCCTGCTCGGCCTGCTCCGGGAGGGCGACGGCGTCGCCGCCCGCGTGCTGAAGGATCTCGAGATCGACATCGAACGCACCCGCAACGAAATCCTGCGCGAGCTCGATCCGAACTTCGCCGGCGGCGACGACGACGAAGGGGAATTCGAGGAGTCCGGCGTGGGCGGGCGCAAGGAGGGCAAGACCCCCGCGCTGAAGGCCTTCGGCCGCGACCTCACCGAGCTGGCCAACAACGGCGAGCTCGACCCCGTGATCGGACGCAGCGGCGAGAGCGAGCGCGTCATCC
>CAYMMC010000253.1:2764-5037 GCA_964391125.1 uncultured Akkermansia sp. | reverse complement strand
GAATTACATCGGGTATCTGGAACGCGGGGAGCGGTGCCCGAACGTGGCGACGCTGGAGAGAATCGCCCGCGTTCTCGACCTGAAAGTCTCCGAATTGCTGGCGAGAGCGGGCTATTGAGGCGGGGGGGGCGAAGAAATTTCCGCCGCCCGAAGCGTGAAGCGAGAACCCCAACGACTGCAAAGTCAGTGCAAAGTTACGGGTCGCCGACAGGGAGCCGTGGATTTCCCTCCTTCGTAACTCGTTGAGTTATAAGAGAGTGGGCAGAGAAGGATTCGAACCTTCGAAGGCATAGCCAGCAGATTTACAGTCTGCCCCGTTTGACCGCTCCGGAATCTACCCTTTGGTGCCGGATCGACCGAAGCCGACCCGTTGCGAGAAGGGGAAGATGGAGGATCGCTCCGAATTTGCAAGGGATTTCTTGAGCCCTGGGCAGCCGCGCCCACGGGGCGGCGCGGCCCCTCCCGTTCGGACGAAGAGCCCTCTCGGATCCCCCTTCTCAGATCAGATCCTCGATCACGACGGAGTTCTGTTCGCGGGCGGACAGCACCTTGGCCTGGTTCACCACGAGGTCTTCGTCGCATTCGAAGCGGTAGGCGTGGCAGTTCGGGCAGATGTTGACCTTGCTCGCGACGATCGAGTCGCAACCGAAACACACCTTGTAGAGGGCGGGGTTCTTGACGATACGGCGCGCCCGTTTGGCGCGCTCGGCTAAAGCGGCGTTCTCCTTTGACATGCGAGTCGAAATGTACCGGGCGCGTTCAAATTTTGCAAGACTGAAAGCACAAATCTGAAATTTTCGCATATTTTTTATAAAAATCATAATACATTTCACTGATGCTGACGAATTCCGCGGGGCGTTGCGGGATGGGCCGGCGAGTCGAAAGCGGGGCGGTGGGAGAAATCCGGGTTTCTCGTCGGGGAGTTTGCGGCTAGCATCCCCGGCTTTGAATTCGTCCGGAGCACAGACCGACGCCCTCGATCTCGTGGCGCCTTCGTTGCGGCGGAGCCGTCGCCTCGCGGCGGCGTTGAAGCGCGTGCCTCTCGCCACGCCGGAGGCGCCGGTGGTGATCGACCATGTCGCGGAGGCGGGCCAGCCCCTCTACGTGGCGGCGGCGATCGCGGCCTGGCGCGAGGCGGGCGAGCTCGACACGGCGATATGGGTGCTCTGCCCGCAGGTGAAAATGCAGGAGGTGATGCAGGCCGAGCTCGCGGTCTGGGGGCGCGAGGCCCTGTTCCTGCCGGAATACGAATGGGCGGGCTTCGAGGAGACGCTGCCGGATCCCGAGTCGGCGGCGGAGCGGCTCGCGGTGCTGAAGGAGCTGCACGAGGTGACTCGGGAGAAGGGCGAGGCCGTCGTCGTGCTCACGGCCGAGGCGCTGGGGGAAAGTGCGCCGCCGCCGGGATCGCTGACGCGGCAGGCGGAGGTCCTGAAGCCGGGCGACCGGCTCGATCTGGCGGCCTTCGGGGCGCGCCTGGAGGAGGCGGGCTACGAGCGGGAGGCCCAGGTCTTCCGGCGCGGGCAGTTCGCGCTGCGCGGGGGGATCGTCGACGTGTTCTCGTGGCAGGCGCTGCATCCGGCGCGGATCGAGCTGTTCGGCGAGGAGATCGAGTCGGTGCGCGAGTTCGACGTGGATGCGCAGACGTCGATCGGGCGGGTCGGGTCCTGCGAGATTCTCCTGAGCGAGGCGAACCTGGAGCAGTCCGGGCGCATCGCCGACTATCTCGGCGAGCGGGATTTCGTGATCGCGGTGGACTGCGAATGCGAGCTGGCCCACGTCCGCATCCTCTCCGGGGCGGCGGAATCCGGGGACGGGCCGGAGGACTACGGCGGGGCTTGCCACGAGAATCCTCTCGGCGAGTTCGGCGCGGGCGACTTCATCCTGCAGGAGGCGAGGCGCGAGGAGTTCTTCCGCCAGATCGCGCAGTGGCGGAAGGAGAGGTGGACCGTGCTGATGGCCTTCCACTCCGAGGGCGAGAAGGAGCGCTTCACCGAGCTGATTTTCGAGAAGGCGTGGAAGGACGGCTTTCTCAAGCCGGTGATCGGCTCGCTGAGCCGGGGCTTCGCCATCCCGGACGCGCGCTTGGCGGTGCTGAGCGACGCGGAGATCTTCGGCCGCTACCAGAACCAGCGCGGGCACCGCCGCTACCGGCTCGCCCGCGTCCTGCAGTCGAGCAAGCAGGTCGCCGACTTGCGGGAATACGGCTACGGCGATCTCGTCGTCCACCTCGACTACGGCATCGGGAAGTTCAAGGGCATCCGCACCCGGGAGAC
>CAYMMC010000253.1:0-2754 GCA_964391125.1 uncultured Akkermansia sp. | reverse complement strand
GGAGACGCCCGACGGCGGGCAGGAGGTGCTGGAGGTCGAATACGCCGACTCGGCCCGCCTCTTCGTGCCGCTCGACCAGGCCCATCTCGTCTCGCGCTACATCGGCACGGGCAAGGGCGCCCCGAAGCTCTCGCGCCTGGGCGACAAGCGCTGGGCGCGGACGCGGCGCGACGCGGAGAACTCCATCCTCGACTACGCGGGGCGGCTCCTCTCGGTGCAGGCGGAGCGGCAGGCGCACCGGGGCTTCGCCCATGCGCCGGACAACAAATGGCAGTGGGAGTTCGAGCACGCCTTCATCCACAAGGAGACGCCCGACCAGCTCCGCGCCATCGCCGAGACCAAGGCGGACATGGAGAGCCCCCGCCCGATGGACCGGCTCATCTGCGGCGACGTGGGCTTCGGCAAGACCGAGGTCGCGATCCGCGCCGCCTTCAAGGCGGTGATGTCGGGCAAGCAGGTCGCGGTGCTCGCCCCGACCACGGTCCTGGCGGAACAACATTTCCGCAACTTCCGCGAGCGGATGTCGGACTTCCCCGTCACGATCGAAACCCTGAGCCGCTACCGCAGCCCCGCCCAGCAGCGGCAGACCCTGGCCAACCTGCTCTCCGGCGCGGTCGACATCGTCGTGGGCACCCACCGCGTCATCTCGAAGGACGTCGGATTCAAGAATCTCGGCCTCGTCGTCGTCGACGAGGAGCAGCGTTTCGGCGTGCAGCACAAGGAGCGCTTCAAGGAGATGTGGCGCTTCGTCGACGTGCTCACCCTCTCGGCCACGCCGATTCCCCGGACGCTCTACCTCTCCATGATGGGGGTGCGGGAAATGTCGGTGATCGACACGCCGCCGCCGAACCGCCGGCCCGTCGCCACCACGGTCTGCCCCTACGACGAGCGCATCGTCCGCTCGGCCATCGAGAAGGAGCTGGCGCGGCAGGGCCAGGTCTTCTTCCTCCACAACCGGGTCAAGTCGATCGAGGGGGTGAAGCGCCGCATCGAGGATCTCGTGCCCGGCGCCCGCGTCGCCGTCGGACACGGCCAGATGGACAGCGAGCAGCTCGAGGACGTGATGGGCCGCTTCATCCGGCACGAGTTCGATGTGCTGGTCTGCACCACCATCATCGAGAGCGGAGTCGACATCCCCAACGCGAACACCATCATCATCGACCGGGCCGACCGCTTCGGCCTCGCCGACCTCTACCAGATCCGGGGCCGGGTGGGGCGGGCCGACCGCCGCGCCTACGCCTACCTGATGCTGCCGCCGGACATGCTGACGGTGGGCGACGCCCGCAAGCGCATCAACGCGATCAAGCAGTATTCCTCGCTCGGCGCGGGCTTCAAGATCGCGATGCGCGACCTCGAGATCCGGGGCGCGGGGAACCTGCTGGGGACGCAGCAGAGCGGCCACATCGCCGCGATCGGCTTCGACCTCTACTGCCAGCTCCTCAAGCAGTCCGTCGCGAAGCTGAAGGGCGAGCCCGCCGCCGACCGGGTCGACCTCTCCATGCACGTCGACTTCCTCCGCACCAACGAGGCGGCCTGGCTGAGGCGCCCGGACGAGGGCCTGCCCGCCTTCATCCCCGCCGACTACATGCCCGAGGCGCGGCTGCGCATCACCGCCTACCGCGAGCTGGCGGAGTCCGCGATGCCGGAGGACCTCGACGGCCTGCGGGAGAACTGGACCGACCGCTTCGGCCAGCCACCGCCGCCGGTGCGGCACCTTCTCGCCGCGACCGAGATCAAGATCCGCGCCGCGCGGAAGGGCTGCAGCGCCCTGGAAATCCAGGAGGGCAAGCTGAAGCTGAGCAAAAACGGCAGGTACATTCAAATAAACGGCAAGTTCCCGCGTTTAATCGGGGACAACGAGGAAGAATGGCTCGAGTCGGCCCTCGACTGGGTTCTCGACCTGTGAAAGATTGATCGCGCCATGCGACTTCCCCAGCCTATGAGCATCCCCCCGTTCCGGTTTCCGGTCGTTCTCGTCGCCGTTCTGGCGTCCCTTCCCTGCGTTCCGCTGGGCGCGGCGCCGGTCGAGCTGAACCGCATCAAGGCCGTGGTCAACGGCGAGCCCATCACCCAGACCATGGTCGACCAGGCCGTGCAGACCCAGGTCCAGGTCTGGCTGATGGGGAACAACGGCATGGTCAGCCGGGCGGAGGCCGAGCGCGAGATCCGCCGCATGGAGGCCACCGCGCTGGAGGACCTGATCGACCGCAACCTGATCCTCAGCGAATTCAAGAAGCTGGGCGGCCAGATCAAGGACCAGTTCGTCGACGAGTCGATCAACCGCTTCATCACCGACCGCTTCAAGGGCAACCGCGACCAGTTCCTCGCCGAGCTGAAGAAGTCGGGCATGACCATCGCCCAGTTCCGCGAGATCCAGCGCGACCAGATCGCCATCCAGGCCCTGCGCTCGAAGCACGGCGGCGAGGACGCCATCCCCAACACGCCCTGGGAGAAGCGGGCGAAATACAACGAGATCAAGGGCGAGTTCGCCTCCGAGGGCCAGCCCAAGCTGCGCATCATGTCCATCCCCAAGCAGACCGACTCGAGCAGCCACGAGGCGCAGAAGAAGGTGCTCGACGAGGTCATGGGCAAGCTCCGGAGCGGCGGCGACTTCGGCGAGCTGGCCAAGAAGCATTCCGCCGACAGCTTCGCCGGCAAGGGCGGCTACGTGGGCGTGCTGGGCAAGAACGACCTCAACGAAGGCCTCACCCGGGTCGCCTACGGCCTGCCCGCCGGCCAAGTGAGCCAAGCGCT
>CAYMMC010000252.1:0-5049 GCA_964391125.1 uncultured Akkermansia sp. | reverse complement strand
CCATCTTCGGTGAGCACCATCAGCTTGTCATCGCCCCCGGCGCCGACCATCCCGTCGTCGGCGTGATCTTCTCCTCGGACCGGCTGGAAGGCTCCGACGCCGCCGTCGGATCGCTCTTCGCGGGAGACATCGAGAGGCGCGGGATGGACTCCGGCGAGGACGAGATCCTGCTGAGCCAGGACCGCCACACCCTCAACCTGCGCTTCAAGAGCGGCGCCCAAGCCGAACAGGTGCGCGTGCTGGTCGCCCTGAACTAGGGTTTCCCCGCTCCGTCCTCCGCGAGCAGGATCTCGATGGCGGCGGCGGCGGCGGCGAAGCCGAAGGCGCCCGTCACCGCCGCGGCCGAGCCGAAGCCGGTCCCGCAGTCCAGCCGCAGATGGCTGCCCGGCTCCGGCTCCTCGCGCACGGTGCCGTCGGCCCAGGGGTAGCGGGCGTTCTCGACGCTGTAGACCGCACGGACGCCGAAGGGCGACCGCGCCGACTCGGGAGGGTAGCCGTAGCGGCGGCGCAGCTCCTTGCGGACGAGGCGGAGAAGGCGGTCGTTGGTGGCGAAGGCGAGGTCGGCGCCGCGGACCGAGGCTGGGTCGCGCTTTCCCCCGGCGCCGCCGGAGACGACCAGCGGCAGCCCGAGATCGCGGCAGGAGGCGACGAGAAGGGCCTTCAGCTTCGCGTCGTCGATGCCGTCGACGATCGCGTCGAGCCCGTCGGCGAGCAGTTCTTCGGCGGTCGCCCCCGTGAAGAAGACGGGGCGCTCCTCGACGACGATCTCCGGATTGACGAGGCGGAGGCGCTCCGCGAGGGCCGCGATCTTGCGCCGGCCGAACTGCCCCGCCAGCGCGGGAAGCTGGCGATTGCTGTTGGTCACGCAGATCTCGTCGGGATCGACGAGGACGAGCTGGCCCACCCCGCTGCGGGCGAGCGCCTCGACCGTCCACGAGCCCACCCCGCCGGTGCCGATCACGGCGACCCGGGCACGGCGAAGCCTCCCCAGGGCCGCCGTCCCGTAGAGACGGGCGAGGCCGGAGAAGCGGTCGAGATAGTCGTCGGAGAATGCTTCGGTCAAGGCGCGCACTTTGCGTTTCCGACGGGACCGTTGCAAGTTGGCCGGATGAGAAATTTTTCCCGATGAAGTGGCAGATCCTCACGGTCGGAAAACCATCGCTGGCCTACGCCAAGGCCGGGATGGAGGAATATCGCAAGCGCCTCGCCCGCTACGCCCCCGTCGAGCTGATCGCGGAACGGAAGGACGCGGGCCCGGCGAAGAACGGCGAAGCCCTCCTCGCCGCGAGCGAGGGGGCCCTCCGCATCGCCCTCGACGAACGCGGCGAGACCTGGACCACGGCCCAGTTCGCCGAGCGGGTCGCGGCCTGGCAGCTCGGCGGCGTGAAGCGCGTCGCCATCCTCGTGGGCGGGGCCGACGGCCACAGCCCCGCCCTGCGGCAGGCCGCCGACCACGTCGTCGCCCTGAGCGGCTTCACCCTGCAGCACGAGCTCGCCCTCGTGGTGCTGATGGAGCAGCTCTACCGCGTCCACACCCTGCTGAAGGGCGAACCCTACCACCGCTGAAGCGCCCCCGCGCGGCCCCGCGCGGCAGCCGGAACCCGCTCCTTTGCCGTTGACCTTTTCCCCGCGTCCCGTCACAATCCGGGGCATGAACGCGAAGCTCCCCGCCCTTCTCCTCATCGCCCTGGCCCTCGCCGTCTCCGCCGCGGCCCGGGAGGTTCGCACCTTCACCAACGCCGAGGGCAGGCAGATCGAGGCCGAGCTGATCGACCTGCGGGACGGGAAGGTCCGCCTGATGGTGAACCGCAGACCCTTCGACGTGCCGGTGGAGAGCCTCTCGGCGGAGGACCAGGAGTTTCTCCGGGAGTGGGACCTGAAACGCCAGGGGAAGGAGGACGAGCTCCACTACGCCGAGCTCATCTTCCAGGACGATTTCGAGAAGGACGGCTTCGGCGAGCGCTGGGGCCACTACAAGAGCGAAAGCATCGTCCGGAACGGCGTCCTCGTCGGGAAGACCATCGACATCGAGGACCACGCCGGGGTCGACTCGATCCGCTTCGAGGAAGGACGGCAGGATCTCGAGATCTCGGTGAAGTTCAACTTCGTCGGCGAGACGGCGGAGCGCTTCAACGTGTGGATGGACGACAAGGACTACAAGGGCTCGCACGCCGGGCACATCTGCAGCGTCTCCATCAGCCCGAAGGGCGGCAGCATCAGCGATGCCAAGACCGGCAATTTCGAGAGCTCGATCTACGAGAAGCGCAAGAGCGGCGAGCTCGACGAAGCCACGCAGGAGATGCTGAAGTCGAAGACGAAGAGCTTCCTCCTCGACCTGAAGCGCGAGCAGTGGCACACCCTCCTCATCCGCACCCGGGGCGACGTCGTGACCGTCTGGGTGAACGACTACGAGGTCGGCAAGCTGAAGTCCGCGGGGCTCGCCCACGAGACCAAGTCGCTGGTCAGCCTGACGACCCACATCGACGACGTCCACTACGACGACTTCGTCGTCAAGGCGGCGAAGCAGCCGAACTGAGACCGGCCCGGACCGGCTCCCCCTGCGGCCGGCCGCTCGGCGGGATCGGTCGGCCCTTGCCCATCGCCCCGCCCCGGTCTATCCGTCCGCCATGCCCGACCTCTACCCGCTCGCGCGGCGCCTGCTCTTCGCGATGGACGCCGAGACCGCCCACCACGTCACCCTCGCGTCGATGCGGGCGGCCGACGCGCTCGGACTGCTGGGGCGCTTGACCGGGTCGACCCGGGTCGCCGACCCCCTCGGGTCCGCCCTCGACCTCATGGGCCTGCGCTTTCCCAACCGCGTCGGTCTCGCCGCCGGGCTCGACAAGGCCGGGGCGGCGGTCCGCGCCTTCGGCAAACTGGGCTTCGGCCACGTCGAGATCGGCACGGTCACCCCCCGTCCGCAGCCGGGGAACCCCAAGCCGCGCCTCTTCCGCCTGAAGGAGCACGGCGCGATCATCAACCGCATGGGCTTCAACAACCCCGGCGTCGCCGGCCTGCTCGCGAATCTGGAGCGCTCGCGCCCGGGCTTCCGCGGCATCCTCGGGATCAACATCGGGAAGAACTCCGACACGCCGAACGAGAAGGCGGTGGACGACTACCTCCTCTGCCTCGAGGGCGTCTACGGCGCGGCCGACTACGTGACCGCGAATCTCTCCTCGCCGAACACCAAGGGCCTGCGCGACCTTCAGAACGCGGAGACCTGCCGCGAGCTGATCCTGCGCCTCCAGGAAAGGCGCGAGTCGCTGAAGTCCGCCCACGGCGGCAAACAGGTCCCCATCGTCATCAAGATCGCTCCCGACCTCTCCGACGAGGCCGTCGCCGCGCTCGCCGGCGTCTTCGGCGAGACGCGCATCGACGGGGTCGTCACGACCAACACGACCATCGCCCGCGACGCCGTCGCCGGCCATCCTCTCGCGGACGAGGCGGGCGGACTGAGCGGAGCGCCGCTGACGCGGAAGGCGACCTCGGTGCTGGCGAGGCTGCGCTCCGAGCTCGATCCGGCCATTCCCGTGATCGGGTCGGGCGGAGTGATGAAGGCAGAGGACGCGCAGGCGAAGTTCGAGGCCGGAGCCGCGCTGGTGCAGGTCTACACCGGGCTCGTCTACCGCGGTCCCCGCCTCGTGCGGGAGATCGCCGCGCTGCCCCCTCCCGCGACGTCGGGCCGTTCCGCCTGACTCCGCTCCGGCACTCCGGGGGGAGCCTGCGTCTCCTCAGTTCGAGCCCCCGCCCCCGCTGCCGCCGCCCGTTCCATCGGCGCCCTGGACGGACTCGATCAGATCCTCGAACTCCGAGTAGAACTGCTCGCCCAGCTCTCCGGTCAGGTTGGCCTCGACGAAGTCGAGCATCGCCTTGGCCCCTCCCACCTGGTCCACGTGGAGGAACCTGTCCCTCAGCTTCCCCCAGTGGAGCTGCGGCAGCGTCCGCGTCGTGAACTCGCCCTTGGCATGCTCGCCGACGGCCCCCCCTTGGGAGGCCTGGGCGTTCCGGGCGCGGCGCTGGGCGTCGCGGTTCATGCCGCGGAGATCTTTTTCGGACTGAGCCTCGATCGTCGCGACCAGGCGGCTTTGCTGCTCGATGCGCTTGTCCCACGCGCTCATGAGGGAGCCCGGATCGTTCTCGCGGAGGTAGGGCAGGATGGTGCGCGAGTAGATGCCGCCGATGTTGATCGGCACCGGCTCCCAGCGCTGGTTCTCCCCGAGCAGCTTCTCGAGATGGTAGGCCTTGGCGAAGACGGAGCCGGCGATCGACTGGGTGATCGGCCCGGTCGGCGATTCGGGGAGGTTGCTGAGGGCGTCGACGTAGGCCATCAGCGGGGCGAAGACCTGGGCTTGGTCCTCGGACTCCGCCGCCTGGCAACTGAGGGCGAGGTAACGGAGCTGGTGCTGCAGGGAGGCGACGAAGGCCGAGTCGCGGAGACGACCCTCCTGGCCCTCCCGCCACGCCTTGAAGTCCGATTCCGGCCGGCCCTTGCGGTCGTATTCGACCATTTTCACGCAGTTCAAGTAGAGTTCGACGGCGGCGCGGGGATCGTTCGCGGCGGCGGCGAAGGTCTGCCCCGCGTTCGCGTTTCTCGTCGAGAGGTGGCTCGAGAGGTTTTCCTTGAGCGACTTCAGGCGGCCCTTGAGCGACTCGATCTGCTCGGGAGTGAGCTCCTGGGCCCGCGCCGGAGCGACGGCGACAAGGAGCAGCAGCAGGAAAACATGGCGGAGCGTCATGGCGCGAGACTAGCGGGAATCGCGGCGGGAGACAATCCCGAAATGGACGGAATCGGAGGATCCAGGCGGGCGCCCGCCCGGACCGGACGGAGCCGTCCCCGGGCTCCGATGCGGGCGGCCCCTCAGAAGATGTCCGGCTCCGGGATCTCCGGCCCGCCGTGGAGGAAGCGGAAGTCGCAGCCCTCTGGGGCTTGGGTGATCTCCCGCTCGTAGAGTTGCGCGTAGCCGCGTCGATACCGCGTCTCGCGGGGCCTCCACTCCGCGCGGCGCGAGGCCAGCTCCCCGTCGGGGACGTCGAGATGGAGACGGCGCT
>CAYMMC010000251.1:0-5056 GCA_964391125.1 uncultured Akkermansia sp. | reverse complement strand
GCGTCATCCGCCGAAACGGCGAAGTCGTCGCCTGGGACTTGAACAAGATCGAGATCGCGGTGCGCAGCGCCTTCCTCTCCCTCGGGATGGATTCGTCGCCCGCCCGGGAGATCTCCACCGCCCTCACCGAGCGCATCGCCCGCAGCGGACAGGAGTTCATCCGCATCGAGGACCTCCAGGACCGCGTCCAGGAGGAGCTGATGCGCCAGGGCCACTTCAAGGTGGCCGAATCCTACATCCTCTACCGGGCCCAGCGCGCCATGCTGCGGCAGCAGGAGGAGGAGGCCCAGATCCGCCACGAGGAGTCGACCCAGGAGTCGATGATCGTCGTGCGCCGAGCCGACGGCAGCAGCGAGCTCTGGGACGGCTCCGACCTCCGCCGCCGCATCGACTTCGCCATGCCCGGCCTCGACCTCTGCCTCTCCCCCGAGCAGATCGAGCACGAGCTGCGCCGCGCCTTCTTCAACGACATGACCGAGGCCGACCTGCGCAAGACCGTCGTCCTCAACGCGAAGAGCCTCATCGAGCGCGACGGCGACTTCGCCCGCTTCGCCGCCCGGATTCTCCTGACCTACGTCTACGAGGAGGTCCTCGACTGGAACATCTCCCGCGACGGCGTCGCCCGCCTCGCCGAATTCCACCGCCGCGCCTTCAAGGCCAACCTCGTCCGCGGCGTCGAGATCGAGCGCCTCTCCCCGAAGCTGCTCGACTACAACCTCGACCGCCTCGCCGAGGCCCTCAACCCCACCTCCGACCTCGACTTCGACTACCTCGGCATCCAGACCCTCTACGACCGCTACCTCATCATCGACAAGACCGGCGAGACGCACCGGCGCATCGAGGCGCCGCAGCTCTTCTGGATGCGCGTCGCCATGGGCCTGATGGCCGACGAGACGGAGGACCGCGAGGGCAAGGTCATCGACCTCTACCGTCTCTACGCGAGCCGCCGCTTCTGCTCCTCGACCCCGACCCTCTTCAACTCGGGGACCCTGCACAGCCAGCTCTCCTCCTGCTACCTCTACAAGGTCGACGACAGCATCGAGTCGATCATGCAGCGCGGCATCGCCGAGAACGCCTACCTCTCCAAATGGGCCGGCGGCCTGGGCGGCTCCTGGACCGCCGTCCGCGGCACCGGCAGCTACATCAAGGGAACCAACGGCGAAAGCCAGGGCGTCATCCCCTTCCTCAAGCTGCACAACGACCAGCTCGTCGCCGTCAACCAGGGCGGGAAGCGCCGCGGCTCGGGCTGCGCCTACCTCGAGACCTGGCACAACGACGTCTTCGACTTCCTCGAACTGCGGAGAAACACCGGCGACGAGCGCCGCCGCGCCCACGACATGAACACGGCGAACTGGATCCCCGACCTCTTCATGCAGCGCATGGAGGCCCGGGGGAGCTGGACCCTCTTCCGCGCCAACGAGGTCCCCGACCTGCACGATCTCTACGGGCGCGCCTTCGCCGAGCGCTACCTCGCCTACGAGGCCGACGCCAAGGCGGGGAAGATCTTCGGCCGCGAGATCCCCGCCATCGACCTGTGGAAGCAGATGCTGAAGATGATCTTCGAGACGGGCCATCCCTGGATGACCTTCAAGGATCCCTGCAACGTGCGCAGCCCCCAGGACCACGTCGGCGTGATCCACAGCTCCAACCTCTGCACCGAGATCACGCTGAACACCTCGGCCGACGAGACCGCCGTCTGCAACCTCGGCTCCGTCGTCCTCGACACCCACCTGCGGGCCGACGGCTCGCTCGATCTCGAGAAGCTGCGCGAGACGGTGCGCACCGCCGTGCGCGCCCTCGACAACGTCATCGACATCAACTACTACCCCACCCAGGCGGCGAAGAACGCCAACAGCCGCCACCGCCCCGTCGGCCTCGGCGTGATGGGCCTGCAGAACGCCCTCTTCCTCCGCAACACCCCCTTCGCCAGCGACGCGGCGGTGGAGTTCAACGACGAGTTCATGGAGGCCATCGCCTACTTCGCCTACGAGGCCTCCAGCGACCTCGCCGCCGAGCGGGGCAGCTACTCCACCTTCGAAGGCTCGAAGTGGAGCCGCGGCCTGCTGCCTCCCGACACCATCGACCTGCTCGAGCAGGAACGCGGCGAGCCCGTCGACGTCCCCCGCGGCGGCCGCATGGACTGGGACGCCCTGCGCGAGAAGATCCGCCGCCAGGGCATGCGCAACAGCAACGTGCTCGCCATCGCCCCCACCGCGACGATCTCGAACATCATGGGCAGCTCGCCCTGCATCGAGCCCACCTTCAAGAACCTCTTCGTGAAGGGCAACCTCTCCGGCGACTTCATCGTGCTGAACACCTACCTCGTCCGCGACCTCAAGGCCCTCGGCCTCTGGGGCGAGGAGATGGTCGAGCGGCTCAAGTACTACGACGGCGAGCTCGCCGACATCGACGAGATCCCCGCCCACCTGAAGGAGAAGTACGCCACCGCCTTCTCCATCGACTACGAATGGTTCGTCGAGGCGGCGGCGCGGCGCCAGAAGTGGATCGACCAGTCCCAGTCGGTCAACCTCTTCCTCGCCACCCCGGACCTCAAGACCCTCTCGCACATGTACCGCGCCGCCTGGCGCAAGGGGCTCAAGACCACCTACTACCTCCGCACCCAGCAGGCCTCGAACATCGAGAAGGCCTCCATCAAGGTGAACAAGGAGGTGCGCCTCTACACCGAGGCCGAGAAGCAGGCCTGCTCCCTCGACGCGCTCCTCAACGGCGGCGAATGCGAGGCCTGCCAGTGAGAAGGCCCCCATGCCTCCCTCGCGGGAATCGAAGAAGGCGGTCCGGACGGGCCGCCTTTTTTCGGTTTTGACGGACCGCCGGGGCGCCCTACCCTTCCGCCGCCATGACGCTCTTTCTCGCCTCCGTCGTGCTCGGGATCGTCCCCATGGTGGTCTACGCCATGGCGGTCTGGCGCATCGACCGCTGGGAGAAGGAGCCCCTGCCGCTCCTCCTCGCCGCCTTTCTTTGGGGGGCGGTCCCCTCCGTCCTCGTCGCCCTCGCCTTCCAGCTCGTCTTCGGCGCGCCGCAGCCGCCCGAAGGCGCCGAAGTCTCCCTCGCGAGCGAGCTCTACGACGCCAGCTTCCTCGCCCCCATCACCGAGGAGCTGGTCAAGGGCCTCGGCGTCCTCCTCATCTTCCTCCTCTTCCGGCGCGAGATCGACTCCGTCCTCGACGGGCTCGTCTACGGCAGCATGGTCGGCTTCGGCTTCGCCGCCGTCGAGAACCTCCTCTACTTCGCCGGCCAGCCCGACGCGGTCAGCCTCCTCGTCCTCTTCTTCCTCCGGGCCTTCCTCTTCGGAATGCTGCACGCCCTCTTCACCGGGCTCTTCGGCGTCGGGCTCGCCCTGGGGAAATTCTCCGCCCATCCCGTCCTGAAAATCCTCTGGCCCCTCCTCGGGCTCGGCGCCGCGATGGCCACCCACGCCCTCCACAACTACTTCGCCACCCTCGGCGGCCGTCATTTCCTCCATTCCGTCGTCGGCGTCTCCTGCGGCGTGCTCTGGTTCGTCCTCACCGTCGCCATCTGCCTCTACCACGAGAACCGCTGGGTCCGCATCCATCTTTCCGAGGAGGTCGCGAACGGCGTCCTCTGCGCCGAACAGGCCCTCGACGCCGCCAGCTTCTGGCAGCGCGGCCCCGTCAGCATGCTGTCGAGGGGAATCGTCAACGCCTGGAAGCGGCGGACCCTTCTGCAGACCGCGGCGGAACTGGCCTACCAAAAGCAGAAGGCGGCCCGCGCTCCCACCGCCGAGGAGCGTTCGCGCGTCGCCGTGCTGCGCGAGCGGGTGCATGCCCTCAGCCGACAGGATCCCCTCGTCCTCTCCGGACGCATCCGCCCCGGCAAGCGCCTCCCCCCTCCCCTGCCTCCGATGCGGCGGACCCCGCCGCCCTTGCCGCACGGTCATTGATGCGGCCGGCAAACGGGCGATGGCGGAACGCGATTGCCCCGCCCTCCGGCCGATGCGTCCCTTGCCTATCCTTGCGACCACCCCTTCGGTGACCCGGCAACGCCGACAAGTTCCCCCAGCCCATGAAATCCCCCTGTTTTCCCGCCCGGCTCCCAGCCGCCGCTTTCTCCCTCCGCATTCCCGCGTCCTCCGCTTCCCTCGCGTTTCGCACGGCGCTGCTCCTCGGCCTCGCCGCAGGCGCTCTCGCCCGTGCCGCCGACCCGTCCCCGCCGCCGCGCCTCGACCGCGCCAACCTGCTCGAATTCCGCAACGAGGAGGGCGAGGTCGTCCCGGTGCGCTCGGCGGCGGACTGGCGGAAGCGGCGGGCGGAGATCCTCGCCGGGGCGCAGGCCGTGATGGGTCCCCTGCCCGGCCCGGAGAAGCGGATTCCGCTCGACGTGCAGATCGAGGAGGAGAAGGATTTCGGCGACTACCTGCGGCGACGCGTCACCTACGCTTCCGAACCGGGCTCGCGGACGCCGGCCCACCTCTTCCTTCCCAAGGACCTGATCGAGGGCAAGGCCCCCGGCCCGCGCCCCGGGGTGCTCTGCCTCATGGGCACGGGCGGCCACAAGCACGAGGACATCCCCCCCGGCCCCGACATCGGCGGCAACCTGCAGGACGGCGAAGCGCTGGCGAAGCGGGGCCTCGTCGCCATCGCCCCGGCCTATCCCTCGCTGGGCTTCGGGAGCCGCTCCGGCCTGGACGTGGAATACGATCCCGACCTGGGGCAGCTCGGCTACGAAAGCGGAACGATGAAGGCCATCTGGGACAACCTCCGCGCCCTGGACCTGCTCGCCGAGCTGCCCGGCGTGAAGAAGGGCGGCTTCGGCGCCATCGGGCATTCCCTCGGCGGCCACAACTCCATCTACAGCGCCGTCTTCGACGATCGCATCCGGGTGGTGGTGTCCAGTTGCGGCTTCGACTCCTTTCTCGACTACCGGCCCACCGCCTGGGCGCCCGGCAAGGGCTGGGCGCAGGACCGCTACATGCCGAAGATCCTCGACTACGCCCGCGAGGACATCCCCTTCGACTTCCACGAGCTGATCGGTGCGCTGGCGCCGCGCCCGCTCTTCGTCAACGCCCCGGTGGGGG
>CAYMMC010000250.1:0-5069 GCA_964391125.1 uncultured Akkermansia sp. | reverse complement strand
CCGGACAATCCTGCACCCAGTGCGCCGTTTCCAGCTCGACGAGCGCGGGCCGGGTGCTGGCGTGCGCGGGCGCTCCCTCGCGGGGCTCGCAGCGCGGGGCGAAGGCGCAGCCGGGGATCTCGTTGGCGAGGTTCGGCGGCAGGCCGGGAATGGTCCGCAGCGGCTTGCCTTTCTCCTGGAGCGCGGGGATGGAGCCCTGGAGGGCGCGGGTGTAGGCGTGGCGGGGCTTTGTGAACAAGGTCGCGACGGGGGCGCGCTCGACGAAGCGTCCGGCATACATCACGTTGACGTAGTCGCAGACCTCGGAAACGACGGCGAGGTCGTGGGTGATGAAGATCACGGCGGTGCCCAGCTCCTCCTGCCGCGCCCGAATCAGATCGAGGACCTGCCGCTGGATCGTCACGTCGAGGGCCGTGGTCGGCTCGTCGGCGATGAGGATCTCGGGCCGCGTCACCAGGGCCATGGCGATCATGACGCGCTGGCGCATCCCGCCGGAGAACTCGCGCGGGTAGGAGTGGATGCGGCCCGCAGGGTCGGGGATGCCGACGGCGGCGAGCTCGTCGATGGCCCGGGCGAGGGCCTCGCCCTTGGACAGGCCGAGGTGGAGGCGCAGGGGTTCGACGAGCTGCGTCGAGATCCGCAGGTAGGGATTCAACGAGGTCATCGGGTCCTGGAAGATGAAGCTGATGCGCCGCCCCCGGATCGCCCGCATCTCCGCCTCGGGCAGCGCGAGCAGGTCGACGCCGTCGAAGCGCGCCACGCCCCCCTCGATGCGGCCGGGAGGCATGGGAACGAGGCCGAGGAGGGAGTAGCAGGCCACCGACTTGCCCGATCCCGACTCGCCGACGATGCCGACCGTCTGTCCCGCCTCGACGTCGAAGGAGATGCCGTCCACCGCCCGGACGACGCCGTCGCGGGTGTGGAAATGGGTTTTCAGGTCGCGGACTTCGAGGAGGGGCATGGGTCGGGGGCTGCGGATCACGCGGCCCGGGGCACGGGGGAAAGCCAGCGGACGAGGCGGCATTTGCTCATGTCGAAGGGCGAGAACCGGAGGACGACACCGCGTCCCGCGGGATCCTCGCTTTCCGGAAGATGCGGCCCCTTCCGCTCGACGATGGCGTAGGCACGGAAGCCGTCGGCCATCTCGACGCGGTAGAGGCGGCCGGGCTCGCGGACGTCGACGACGCGGCCGACGGCTTCGATGGGAGGGCGCTCGGGCATGGGAGTCAGTGTGCCGGAGAATCGGGAATTGGCAACCGTGGAGCACGGGAACCGAGGATCCCGGGCGCGATGGCGATGGCGAGAGCCTCGTGGCGCCGCGCCCCTCGATGCCGCCCTTGAGCCGCGTTTGGAGGCGGGAATTCCCGCGCCCTTCGAAAAAACCGGTTGCTCCGCGCCCCGCTTTCACGCATCTAGCGCTCCCATGGCACGCATCAACGAACACTTCCTCAAGCTCAAGGCGGGCTACCTTTTCCCCGAGATCGCCCGGCGCGTCAACGCCTTCGCCGAGGCCACCCCCGAGGCGGCGGGGAGACTCATCCGCTGCGGGATCGGCGACGTCACCGAACCGCTCCCCGCAGCCTGCCGCCAGGCCATGCACGAGGCCATCGACGAACTGGGCGACGCCTCCACCTTCAAGGGCTACGGTCCCGAGCAGGGCTACGCCTTCCTGCGCGAGGCCATCGTCGCGAACCAATACGCCGGGCTCGGCATCTCGCCGGACGAGGTCTTCGTCTCCGACGGCTCGAAGTGCGACACCGGGAACATCCTCGACATCTTCGGCTCTGGAAACGTCATTGCCATCACCGACCCGGTCTACCCGGTCTACGTGGACACCAACGTCATGATCGGCAACACCGGGGAGGCCGACGAGTCGGGCGCCTACGAGGGGCTCGTCTACCTGCCCTGCACGCCGGAGAACGGCTTCGTCCCGGCCATTCCGGACCGCCACGTCGACCTCGTCTACCTCTGCTACCCGAACAATCCCACCGGAGCCACCGCGACGCGCCAGCAGCTCGGGGACTGGGTCGCCTACGCGAGACGGGAGAAGGCGGTCATCCTCTACGACGCCGCCTACGAGGCCTTCATCCGGGATCCCGAGCTGCCGCGCTCCATCTTCGAGATCGAGGGCGCCCACGAATGCGCCATGGAGTTCCGCAGCTTCTCCAAGAACGGCGGCTTCACGGGCGTGCGCTGCGCCTACGTGGTGATTCCGAAGACGCTGATGGGGAGCACGGTCGACGGGCGGGAGCAGGCGGTCCATACTCTCTGGTCGCGCCGCCACAGCACGAAGTTCAACGGGGCCAGCTACCCCGTGCAGAAGGGCGCCGCCGCCGTCTTCTCCGAGGAGGGCAAGGCGCAGGTCGCCGCCCTGATCGATGGCTACATGGGCAATGCGGCGCTCCTTCGCGAGGCCTGCGCCGACGCCGGGCTCCCGGTCTACGGCGGCGTCAACGCCCCCTACGTCTGGGTCGGCTGTCCGGCGGGACTGACTTCGTGGGACCTCTTCGACCAGATGCTGCACGAGGCGAACGTCGTCGTCACTCCCGGCGCCGGCTTCGGCGCGGCGGGCGAGGGCTACTTCCGCATCTCGGCCTTCAACGCGCGGGACAAGGTCGAGGAGGTCTGCCGCCGCATCCGCGCGACCTTCGGATGAGAGGCGCAGTCCCCGGCGACCGCCCTTGACGCGTCGGGACCGGGCTCCCATCGCGATGGCTTCCCGGCCTGCCTGCGGGGAAACTCCTTTGCCTTAGCGACCGACCAATGCCACATTGGAGGAGATTCGAAAACGCGAGACCGCCTGATCGCGCGGTTGCATTCGCGGTCGGCCAACGGGAGATTCCCCCCGGATTCGCCACCGATTCCTTCAAAATCCATTTTTCCACCATGAGCCAGAAGAAAACGAAGCCCGCCCAAGAACTGGACCGCCGCCATTTCATCCGCACCGCCGCCGGCACCGCCGCCGCCGCAGGCGCCTTCATCGGCGCGGCCAGCGGCCAGGGGATCGATCCCTCCCAGAAGCTCAAGGTCGGCTTCATCGGCACCGGTGGACGCGGCACCGGCGCGGCCGCCCAGGCCCTTTCGGCCGACGACAACATCGTCCTCCACTCCGTCGCCGACGTCTTCCAGGACAAGATCGACGGCGCCCTCGCGCAGCTGTCCAAGGACAAGAAGCTCGAAGGCAAGGTCGACGTGCCCAAGGAGCGCCAGTTCGTCGGCCTCGACGGCTACAAGCGCGTCCTCGACTCCGGGGTCGACGTCGTCCTCCTCACCACCTCCCCGGGCTTCCGCCCCCTCCATCTCCGCGCCGCCGTCGAGGCGGGCAAGCACGTCTTCGCCGAGAAGCCGATGTCGGTCGACGCCGCCGGCACCCGTCACTGCCTCGAGTCGCTGAAGATGGCCGAGGGCAAGCCGATCTCCATCGTCGCCGGCTTCTGCTGGCGCTATTCCCCCAGCCGGCGCGAGGCCTACAAGAAGGTGATGGAGGAAGGCCTCATCGGCGACGTCGTCGGCGTCTACGCGACCTACTACTCGAACCACTCCAAGCCCCACCTCGCCCAAAGCCTCCGCATGGACGGGATGAGCGACGTCGAATGGCAGATCCGCAACTGGTACAACTACACCTGGCTCGGCGGCGGCGGACTCGTCGAGCAGGCCGTCCACAGCGTGGACAAGATCGCCTGGGTCATGGGCGACACGCCCCCGCTCCGCTGCCGCGCCACCGGCGGACTCGCCGCGCCCCAGGCCGGCGGCAACATCTTCGACCACTACCACATCGCCTACGAGTACCCGAACAACGTCTGGTGCCATCTCGCCTCCCGCAAGGCCCCCGGCTGCTTCAACGAGAACGCCGACTACGTGCGCGGCACCAAGGGCACCCTGGTGCTCGGCCGCGGCGGCGACCCCTACATCGAGGACAACGACGGCAAGCTGATCTGGCGCTACCGCAAGCCCCGCGAGGGCGAAGCCAACATGTACCAGGTCGAGCACGACGAGCTCTTCCAGGCCATCCGCACGGGCCAGCACCTCAACGACGGCCCGCGCATGGTCAACTCGTCGATGATGGCGATCATGGGCCGCATGTCCGCCCAGACCGGCAAGGAAGTGAGCTGGGAGGAAGCCATGGCGGCCAACGAGGATCTCTTCCCCGGCGAGGAGAACCTCCAGTGGAGCCAGAGCTACGAGCCCCACCCCGTCCCCGTCCCCGGCGTCTTCCAGATCCCCGGCGTCGGCGGCGTGGAACAGAAGAAGGCCTGAGCGGGCCCCTCCGTCCATCTGCCGCCGATCAAGCTACGCGAGGAGCCGCGACGCACGTGCGTGTCGCCGACGGTATCCTGGCGCAGAGCGGGCAATGGCTGGGCGGAATCTTGGGATGGGCCCGCTGAATCGGCAGGCGCAGCGTCCCGACCGCTTGCGGGGGATCCCTCGGGGCGGCAGGGCTTGCCGCACGCTCCGAAAGCAACGGCCGACCGAAGCCCGGCACGCTGCTAGATCCCGCGCTTGTAGGTGTCGCAGCGGTTCATCCAGCCTGCGAGCCAGCGCGACTCGCCGCGTTCGGATGGAGAGTTCTCGACCCGGCGGCGCAGCACTCGCTTCGCGGCCTCGCTGAACTCCGCCGTCGCCGCCGCACCGCCGCCGACCGGGCGCATCTCCAGAAGCACGTCTCGCAGACCCCATCCCTGCCCCCGATAGCGCTCCTCGGGCTTGATGCCCTCCCCCTTGAAGTTCACGTAGTCGATGAGGGCATAGAGCCCGTTCCGATCAGAGGCCAAGAGGTGGAAATTGGCGTGGAGGCGCTCCTTGTCGGCGGCGGCGGGCGTCGCCTTCTGCATCTCCGGCAGGGAGCGCTCGAGACGGCGCACGATAAATCCCGTCTGCACCGCGACGGTGTCGGCGAGGAACTGGCGCAGCTCCTTCATGCGGGGCGATTGCTGCGCTTTGAGAAATTCGGCCCGACTCGTCCATGGACAGCCACGGGCCTCGGCGAGCCAGGCGGGCACGGCGACGCCGCGTTCCTTCATGTAGGCGAGCAGGGGAGGAAAGCTCTCCTGGAAGGGGCCGGACCGACC
>CAYMMC010000249.1:0-5073 GCA_964391125.1 uncultured Akkermansia sp. | reverse complement strand
GCCGGGACGGTAGTGGGGATAGGTCGGCGTCACCGCGACCCAGAGCCGTCCCCGGTCGTCGAAGGAGAGCTGCACGGGGTTCGCGAGGTTGGGGAACTCCTTCTCCGAGGCGAAGAGCTCGACCCTGTAGCCCTCCGGCAGGGTGAAGGATTTCTCGGCGTCCTCGCCGTAGAGGTATTCGGTGCTGCCGTTCTTGGCGCTGGGCTGGTAGTTCGTCGGCACCTCGGGGAGGGGGTGGGTCCCCGAGTCGTCCACGGCGAGATCCGTCTTCCTCCCGGCGGCGACGTCGTGGACGAGCCCGTCGCGAAGCGCCGCCATCTCGCGCATCTTTTTGACTTCGTCAGGGTAGTTCTGCGGACCGTAGGGGTTGTAGCGGCGCCCGTGGGTATGGACGCCGTTGAGGAGGTTGTAGTCGTTGTGCCAGAACCAGTCCTTCTCCTTCACGGCGGCGTGGAGGAGGCCGGGATCGGCCTTGGAGCGGCGCGGCGCCTTGCCGTAGAGGCCGTCGGCGAGGAGTTCCGCGATCTGGGCGTAGCCCTCGTCGGTCGGGATGAAGCCGCCGGTGGTGAAGGGTTCGTCCGTCGTCGCGTAGATCGCCTTGGTGGGGTGGAAGAGGTCGATGTAGGTGAGCCCGTGCGATTTCGCGACCGCTTCCGTCGCGGCGGCGTAGAGGGCGAGGTTGGCGTTCTCCTTCGCCCCGTCGGGCAGGTCGCGGTCCTTGCTCTGGTCCTCGTAGGCGATGGGCGAGACGAGGGCGAGACGGGGGGCCTCCTTGCCGTTGTAGGCCTTGGAGAGCGTGTGCCGGACGAAGGCGTCGAGCTCGCTCTGGAAGTTGGCGACGCCCCCGGCCCCGTCGAAGGACTCGTTGTAGCCGAAGAAGGCGACGATGGTGTCGGCCCGGAGATGGGTCAGCCATTGGTCCGGCGTGGAGAAGAAGCCCGTGCCGTTGTGGATGGCCTTGTCGGGGTGGAACCGCTCCGCCCCGGGGAAGGCCCACTGCGAGGAGCGCGAGGGATGGGGGCGGAAGCCGGGCGTGTCGCCGGGACGGCCCATGTTGCGGACGAACAGCTCGCTTTCGGGAAAGCGCAGGTGCAGCTCGGTCTCGAGGCGGCCGTAGTGGAGGTCGCGCTCGGCGAGACCGTTTCCGAGGAAGACGACGCGTTCGCCCTTCGCCGGTGGGGCGACGGCCTGGGGGCGGGACTTCGCGGCGGCGGCGGGCTCCTCGCTCGGCGCGTGCGGGGCGCCCTCGCCGCTGTTGTCGGGGTACTTCGGTCTTTCGGCATTGGCGGCCTTTTCGGATGCGGTGGGCGTCTTGGCGGCCTCTTGGGCGGAGACCGGGACGGAGAGGGCGAGCAAGGCCGCGGCGAGGCGGAAGAGGGCGGGGGGCTTCATGGAAAAGCAGTGGACAGCATCACTCATACCGTTTCGACCGGATCGGAACCAAGCAAAAGAAATGCTCGATCCCGCCATGTCCCTTGCTCCCGGAAGGGCAAGGGCTGGTCGCCGGACCGGGTGCGAAACGTGGTAGACGCTTCTGCGCCGTATGGGCAGCCGCCCAGTTGCCACCGCGATCAGATGTCCTCCTTGTGGACGGCGAGCTCCCGGACGATGGCGTTGGCGAGCCCTCGGGAGATCTTTTGCGGGATCACCGCATGGGAGGCGAATCCCGGGAGCGGGTCGGGTTCGACGACGAGCTCCGTGGGGGACCCCGCGTAGGCGATGCCGATTTCCCGAAGCAGTCCTGTGTTCATCGTTCCGATCCGGCGCAGGGTTCGCTCGGGCGGTTTCTCGACCTGCCGCCGGAAGAGATCCCAGGTTTGGTCCAGCGGGCACAGGGCGAGACGGCTGACGGAGATGTTTTCACCTTTGAAGAGGCTCGGCGAAAGTTCGCCCGTCTCCTCGTCCCACTTGTCCGAGCAGATCGCCCGGGCGAAATCCTCGCTCGGATCGACGGGCATCGCGTCAGACGTTGACTCTCTCGCGGACCAAGTCGGAAAGCTCCCGGTTCGGAATGGTGGCCTCGAGCGCCTCGGCCTCCAGATAGATCTCGGACTCGGCTGGGCCGAATTCGATTTGGACCGCCTTGCCTCCGGCATCCCGCCAAGCGAGCTCCAAATGGCCGTCGTCGGTCAGAAACAGACTGGGCTTCGCCCCGTGGGGGAACTGGAGGGCATGGAGCGTGGAGAAGAAGGCTTCCTGGGACTTCGGGGAGAGCGGCTTTTGCCCCCGCTCGCCCCAGCCGCCCGAAAAACATTGGCGGAAATACTGCCAGCGCCCCCATCCGTTTCTGCCGAGCTTCTGAAGGATCAATTGCTCGCGGGCGGCTTCGCCGGGTTGGAACGGACGGATCGGGCTGGGAGCGGAGTCGCCGGTGCCGGAGTGGAAGTGGACCGAAGTTCTGTAGGGCTCCGATTGCGCAGCTAGGTTCATGGCTTCTGGAAGCTAATCATATTCCGGTGACAAGGTCGAGAGGAATCCGGGAGCGAGGAGGCCGAAGAAGATTTCTTTGTTGAGCCGGTGCGCATCGCCGAAGCGCTCCAGACCGTTTTCAAAGAGTTCGAACTGTCCGGGGCCGAGCGAGAGATCCAAGTCGAAGACGGACCCGCTCCGCGCCTCTCCTGCGACATCCGCCACGACGCTGTTGTTCAGGATCAGACGGATTTGGAAGGAGTCCCGTTCAAAGGCGAGAGTCATGCCGGTCTCGACCCCTGCCACGTCCGACCCGGCGCAGCTCGGCCGGATCAGGAGACGGGGGAAGAGATCGCCGTCGAAAAAGTCGATGTAGCGCATCCCGAGGCGCTCGCCCTCGCCGAAGAAGCCGGCATTCCGGATCCGGTCGATGAGCCATTTCATCTCGTCGTGGATCGCGCTCCAACCGGGATAGCCGCCCAGCGAGATGAGAGAGACGACCCGGGGGCCAAGGCGGATCGAGAACGGCGTGCCGGGTGGGCCGTCGAACGACAGCAGGGGCAGGTAGGTGTACTGGGCTTCGTGCCGGCGAATCTCCTCGGGCAGTTTCGCGAGAGGGAGTTCGGCAGGCGAACCATATTTCGGCCTGAGTTCGTTGTAGAGCATCCCAGGAAGCACGCTCCACGGCGTCTCGGTGACAAAGCGGATTTCCAGGATGGCCTCGAGGATGGGGCAGGGCGAGATCCGCGTCGGAACCCGGTCGATTCTCGGAATGGGGAGCGATGTCATGGATGGGAAGGGGCGATAGGCGATCAGTCGGGTTCGAATCGGCTTTCCATCTGCGGAATGGACGAAGGCTGGATCGGGAGCTCGCGGGCAATCTGAACGATGCGGAGGAGTCGGCGGGTGAAGTAATGTTCGCTTGCGGTGATGTCTCCACCTTTCCGGTTCTCGACTTCGGAAGCCCGCGCCGCTTCCTCCACCTCCCAGTCAGTCGTTCCGGTAGAGAAGGAACGTTTCTCGACATGGAAACGATCCCGATAACAGCCGAAGGACGGGTCCACGATGTATTCGAGGTCTTCAGCGTAGATGAAAAGGAAGTGTTTCATTTCATTTTCACACGGTCTGTTAGGGCATCGGAGAAGCGTGTTCGAAAAAGTCGTCGGAGAAGAAGAAATGAGACGGAAACGGAAAAAAGATGGGACGTCTTCAAACGCCCAGCTTCGCCAGGATCGCCTCGACATCGTAGACGCAGCCGCCCCAGGTGCCGCCGCTGGCGTTCTGCAAGGCGGCCCAAAGCCGGGTGTCGTCGGGCACGCCGGGGAGACGGCGGAGCTTCTCGTTGACGGGGCGGGCGAGGAGTTCGTCGAGATCGCCGAGGTAGTCGACCGTGCCGGTGAGATTCCGGCAGTCGACGCGGACGCGGATGGGGTCGCCGTCGCGCACCTTGCCGATGGGGCCTCCGGCCCAGGCCTCGGGGGAGACGTGGCCGACGCAGGCCCCGGTGGAGACGCCGGAGAAGCGTCCGTCGGTGACGAGGGCGACGTGCTTGCCCCAGGGGAGGTGCTTCAGGGCGATGGTGAGCTGCGCCGTCTCCGGCATCCCGCAGCCGATGGGGCCGAGACCGATCAGGACCATGACGTCGCCCTCCTTGATCCGGTCGGGGCCGGTCGATTTCACGGCGGCGATGGCGTCGGGCTCGGAGGCGAAGACGCGGGCGGGACCCTCGTGCAGGTAGATGCCGTCCCCGTCGACGAGGCTGGGGTCGATGGCGGTGGATTTGATGACCGAGCCATCGGGAGTGAGGTTGCCGCCCGGAAAGGTCACGGTCGAAGTGAGGCCGCGCACGGCGGCGACCTCGGGCGACATGATGACGTCGCCGGGATCGATGCCGTCGAGCTGGACGAGCTTCTCGCGGAGGCGCTGGCGGCGTTCCGACTTCTCCCACCATTCGAGGATTTCCCCGAGGGCCTTGCCCGAGACGGTGAGGGCCTCGAGCCGGAGCAGTCCGGCCTCGCGGAGATGCAGCATCACCTCGGGCACGCCTCCGGCGAGGAAGACCTGCACCGTCGCGAAATGCCGCGGTCCGTTCGGCAGGGCGTCGACGAGGCGGGGAACGCGGGCGTTGACGCGCCGCCAATCGTCCACCGTCGGCCGCCGCAGCCCGGCTTGGTGGGCGATGGCGGGCAGGTGCATGATGAGATTGGTCGATCCGCCGAAGGCGGCGTGGACGGCGAGGGCGTTCTCGATGGCGGCGTCGGTGAGGATGTCCCTCGTGGCGATGCCGCGTTTTTCGAGGGTGACCACGGCCGCGCCGGACCGCCTCGCCATGTCCCGCCAGATGTCCGCGCCGGAGGGGGCCAGGGCGGCGTGGGGCAAGGTCAGGCCGAGGGCCTCGGCGACGACCTGGCTGGTCGCGGCGGTGCCGAGGAACTGGCAGCCGCCGCCGGGCGAGGCGCAGGCCCGGCAGCCCGCCTCGGCGGCGTCGGCGTAGCTCAAGGTGCCTTGGGCGTAGCGCGCCCCGATGGTCTGGATGCGGCCGAGGTCCTCGTCGGTGTCTTCGCTCAGCAGGGTGACGCCGCCGGGCACCAGCACCGTGGGCAGGTCGCGGACCGAGGCCAGGGCCATCATCATCGCGGGCAGGCCCTTGTCGCAGGTGGCCAC
>CAYMMC010000248.1:0-5077 GCA_964391125.1 uncultured Akkermansia sp. | reverse complement strand
GGCCTCCGCATCGCGCACCCCATGGTCCTTCGCCTGATCGCTGCTGCGGAAGCCCTTCGCCACAGGGAGCCGCCCCGCCTTCAACCGGTCCGAACCAAGAGACGAGCGCCGCGACCGCATCGAGCTGCTCCATTTCGATGGAACGGGTTTATGGGTCGCGGTAAAACTTCTTGAGAAGGGACGCTTCAACTGGCCGCTCCGGAGAAGGGGCGTGCGAAGCTGCGCCTTCGTCCCGAGGCGCTGCAGATGCTGCTCGATGGCGTCGATCTGCGCGGATTAGTTGGCTTGTTAGGGTTCCATTGCGATGGCCGAAGGCTTCGAAGCGCTTGTGCGCAAACGCCAGGCTCCTCGAAGCCGGGCTCGCCGTCTCCAGGCGCGACCGACGCGGCGCCGGAACAAGCCGCCGGGCTTACGCCGGCGAAGCTTGCGACGCTGATCCGCGAGCTCCAGCCAAGGCCGGCCTGGCGGGAGAAGAAGATCGGTGCCGATGAAACGGCGGCGGCTTGAGCGCCGCCTCGCGCGGGGTCGGATGATCGACGCCTGCCCGGAGCGAGGCCGATGCCCTCGCCCGCGGACCGATCATGCCGAGACATCCGGCGTCAGAAGCCTGCCGGACTCATGGGACCGCGTGCCGTCCGCATCCGAATGCGATGGAATCGGACGCGCCCGGGGAATTCCCCGACCGAGCCGGGGAGCCATCGGAGAATCAGATCACCAGCGCCGTTTCCTCCTCGTCCTGGAAGAAATCGTCGTCGCCGTCCTCCCCTCCTTTGCGGAGAGGGCGGGGACCTGGGTCCTCCTTCTTCTGAAGGGCGCGGCGCAGCTTCTTCAGCGCGATGTTCTGGAGCTGGCGGATGCGCTCGCGCGTGACGCCGAACTCCTGGCCCACTTCCTCCAGCGTCTTCGGCTTCTGTCCGGCCAGTCCGAAGCGGGCGTCGATGATCTTGCGCTCGCGCTCGTCGAGGACCTCGAGCAGGTCGTCGAGCTGCATGTGCATGTTCTTGTGGCTGAGCAGCTCCAGCGGGGTCTGGGCCTTCTCGTCGCCGATGATCTCGCCGAACTCGGTGGTGTCGTCGTCGCTGATGGGCGCGTCGAGGGAGGCGGGGCGCAGGGCCGCCGACTTCAGATGCGAAAGCTTGGCCCGGTCGATCCCGATCTCCTCGGCGAGCTCCTCGTCGGTGGGCTCGCGACCGAGCTCCTCGCTCAGGACCATGGCGACGCGGCGCATCTTCGAGATCTTGTCCACCATGTGGACGGGCAGGCGGATCGTCTTGCTCTGGTTGGCGAGGGCGCGCTTGATCGACTGCTTGATCCACCAGGCCGCGTAGGTGGACAGCTTGCCGCCCTTGTTCGGGTCGAAGCGCTCCACCGCCTTCATCAGGCCGATGTTGCCCTCGGAGATGAGGTCGAGCAGGGGCAGACCGTAGTTGGCGTAGTCCTGCGCGATCTTGACGACGAGGCGGAGGTTCGCCTTGATCATGTGGGCGCGGGCCTCTTTGTCGCCAGTTTTGATGCGGTCGGCGAGCTCGACCTCCTCTTCGCGGGTGAGCAAGGGAGTCTTCCCGATCTCCCGAAGGTAGATCTTGATCCCGCCGTCCATTTCCAGATTGGCCATAGAAGAAAAGTGTGAGTTGGAGTCGGTGCCGCCGTGAACGGTTGACGCAAAGGGGAAGGGATCAGCGACTTTCGTTACGCCGATCCCTCGGATTCGGGTCAATTCTCGCAGCGGTCAGTGTCGGAGGGGATTGAGGGCCGGCATTCGCGGAAGCCCGATGCCGCAGGGCGCGGCAGGGTCCGATCTGTGGTTTCTAGCATAAAAGCCGGTTCGGTGTCGCCTCCAAATCCCAATCAACACGTGGCACGTTTGAGTGTGGCGTCTTACGGTCTGTTCAAAAAAAAATCAACAGAAATTCGACCTCAGGGGGCCGGATAGTTAATTTTTATTGAAAATCGATATTTTTACAAGCCAAATCTGTGGGGCTCGGAAGATTTTCAGGCCTCACTTCTGCCCCAGCAGCCAGGCGACGAGATCCCGCAGCTCCTCCGGGGAGAGGGTCTGCTCGAGCCCCATGGGCATCAGCGAGGTGGGCAGGCGGCGGATCGAGGCGACGTCGCCGTGGCGGATCTCCTCCTTCTGCCCGGCGGGATTCACGAGATCGAGCCCTCGGGCCGTCTGGCCGTGGATGAGGCCCGTGCGCACCGCGCCGGACTTCAGGGCGACCTCGTAGGTGTCGAAGTCCCGGGCGATCGATTCTCCGGGATAGAGGATGGATTCGTAAAGGTCGCCGGCGGTGCGGATGCGCCCGATCGTGCTGAGGTCGGGGCCGATGATGCCTCCGAGGTCTCCGGCGCGGTGGCAGACCACGCAGGCCCCCTTTCCGGAGGCGAAGACCTGCGCCCCGGCGGCGGGATCGGCCTGGTCCATCGCCGCGACGAGTTCCTCGATGCGAACGCTGCGGCCTTCGCGCTCCTTGGCCAGCTCGTCGATCCGGGCCTCGACCTTGGCGAGCGCCCCGGGATGGGAGCCGAAGCGCTTCCGGAGCATTTCGGGATCGAAATTCCCCACGGCGGGCGAGGCGACGAGGAGCTCGGCGACGAGCAGGGCTTGTTCGGGGGAGTCGATCTGGCGGAAGAGCTCGGGGAAGGAGGCCCATTCGACGGGGTTGAGTTTCGGCAGCACGGCGACGAGGCGGTCCCGCTGGGCGGCGGAGAGCGCGGCTCGGGTGAGCAGGGAAAGGGCGCCTCCGCGGAGCTCGGGGTCGGATTGGAGACGGAGCGTCTCCTCGGCGAAATCGAAGGAGGCCGACGGGAGCGGTCCCCTGAGGCGGGCGCTGGCCTCGGCGGCGGCGAGGCGCAGGGCGGCGGGGCGCTGCGCGTCCGAGCAGATCGCCGCGAGGGGAGCGGCGAAATGGTCCGTCTTTGCGCTGCGGAGCGCGGCAAGGGCGGCGCCGAGCAAGGCCGAATCCCCCTCGGCGCCGGAGGCGAGGGCGCGCTCGAACAGCGGGATCCAGGACTCCTGGAAGGCGAGCTCGGGAGAAAGGGCGACGAGCTCCAGTCCGACTGCTTCCAAGGCAGCGTCGCCCGAGACGATCAGGCTGGTGAGGTAGTCCGCCATCGGCGGGGAGGAGGCGAAGGCGGGCATGAGGCGGCGGAGGATGGTGCGGCGCGTCTCGCCGAGCGTGCCGGACCACTCGAAGAAGGCGTTGGCCAGGGCCGCGTCCCATTCGGGGTGGCCTGCGGCGATGGAGAGGGCGGTCTCGCGCAGCGCCGCGTCCTCGTATTCCAGAAAGGGCAGGACGTCGAGCGCCTCCAGCTTCGATTCCGACATTCCGTCGAGGGCGCGGAGAACGCCGGAAAGGATCCGGGGATTCTCCGATTGCAGCCCTTCCCGGGTTCCCGGGGCGTCGTCGATCTCGATCAGCGCGTAGATCAGGGCGTGCTCGAGGAAGCGGTCGTCCTCGCCGCGACCGAGGCGGGCCTGGATCGCCCCGATGGCGCGGCGCTCGGCCATGCGGCCCAGGGCGGCGGCGGCGGAACGGGCCACGGCGGGCTCGTCTCCGCGCACGATCTCGGCGAGGGCGCCCGAGATGGTCTGGTTGCGCTGCATCTCGATGTCCCGCTCGGCGGGCTGGTTCGCCGCGACCATCTGCCAGGTGCGGGTCACCGCAAGGGCGTTGCAGGCGGTCTGGCGCACCCCCGCGTCGGGATCGGAGAGCGCCCGATGGATCAGATCGGCCGACTCGGAGAACTTCATCCGGGCGAGCGTCCAAACGGCGTTCTTGCGGGCGGCGGGGTCCGCCTCCCCGGCGGCGAGGATGCGCTCCAGCTCGGGCATGGCGGGGGCTCCACGCACCGCCAGCTCGGTAACGGCCCGCTCGCGGAGCCAGTCCTCCGGCGCGCCGAGGTAGTCCGAAACCTGCTCGCTGCTGAGCCGCTCCCAGTCGGGATAGGTCGGCTTCCGGTAGGGGGCGCCCTTTTTAGAAAGGCGGTAGATCGTTCCCGCGACCTCGGGCTTGGCGATCTGCGAGGTGGGGCAGCCGTTGCGGAACCAGCCCCCCGTGTCGAGGACGAGCAGGTCGCCGTTGCGGTCCTCCAGCACGTCGGTGAAGTGCGTGTCGGGCTTCAGGGTGCGCAGGATCGTGCGGGTCTCGCCGCCGACAAAGGTGGAGCCCTTCGCCGCCACCGTCGTCAGGGTGATTTCGCCCGTGTTGAAGTGGGTCACCAGCCAGCCGTCGGTCCAGGCGGGATCGAGGGCCCCGCTGCGGTAGCGCGCCATCCCCGAGACGGCGACGTGGCCGAAGTTGTGCACGTGGGACAGCAGCTCGCCCGTCTTGCGCAGCTCGGCCAGCACCTGGCCCTGGTCGAAGCGGGGGTAGACGCCTCCGTGGACCCAGTGGACCAGGACGTCGCCGCGGGGGCGCCCGTAGAAGAGGTTCACCGTGCCGAGGATTTCGCCCTCGTCGGTGAAGTCGATCTCCACGGGGTTGTCCATGCCGCCGCCGGCGAAGGACTCCACCTCTCCCCCGCCGAGCTGCGACGACCAGACCCGCGAGCTCTTGCCCTGCTCCATGATCTGCCCCGTGTCGTTGTCGGGGATGGCGAAGCCCTTGCGCCCGTGGACCCAGTGGAGCCGCCCGTTCGGATGCAGGAAGGGCCCGTGGACGTCGGCGGCGTTGCCGGTGAAGTCGAATCCCGTGGCCAGCTCCTCGCGCACTTCGGCGCGCCCGTCGCCGTCCTCGTCGGCGAAGCGCCACAGGCTCGGCGGGGACATCACGTAGAGCGAGTCGTAGACCCAGAGCGCCCCCTGGGGGAAGGTGAGCCCCTCGGCGAAGAGGGTGGCCTTGTCGAAGACCCCGTCGCCGTCCGTGTCCTCCAGGAGCCGGATCGAGCCGGGCCGCTGCGCCAGCAGCTCTTCCTTGTTGAGGTTCACCCCCGCGTTCTCCGAGACGAAGAGCCTGCCCCGATCGTCGAAGGCGGCCATCACCGGATGCTTCACCAGCCCCGGAGCCAGGGCCGAGGTGACGTCGAAGGCGTCGTCGACGAGATGCTCCTGCGCCGCGAGCGGAGCGGCGAGGGC
>CAYMMC010000247.1:0-5080 GCA_964391125.1 uncultured Akkermansia sp. | reverse complement strand
ACGGAGCTGGGTCGCGCCGAGGTCCTCGATGTCGCGGCGCTCCGCCACCGCGCCTGCCTCGGGCAGCTCGGCGTAGGCGAATTCCGCCACGGCTTTCTCCTCCGGGGCGGCCACGGCGACCTCGCGGCTCTTCTCGTAGACGGCGGCAATGGCGTCCTCGGCATCCTCGACGACCGCGTTGCCGGCGACGAAGACGAGGGTCTCTTGGGCCGACTCCCAGAGCTCGCGGAAGTGGCGGTGGCAGCTCTCCGCGGTGACCTGCTCCAGCGAAGCGAGGACGCGGGGGAGGTCGTCGGCGGGACTGGTGAAGATGCGCCGCGAGCCGAGCCGGTCGGCGAGCTGGTCGGCGAGCTGGCGGGACGGGCGGGTGGACATCTGCTCGGCCGCGTTCTCGTAGCTTCGCCGGAGGTTCGCCTTCGCCTCGGCCAGCTCGGCCTCGGCGAAGCCGTGCTCGAGGGCGCGGCGCAGCTCCTGCTCGATCAGGGAGAGGGCCGCCTGCCAGTTCTCCGGCTTGCAGTCGGCGTCGATGGAGGAGTAGAGGGCGAAGCCGAGCTCGTAGAAGTCGCCGACGCTCATCCGCGCCGAGGAGATGGGCGAGTCCGCCTCCTTGGCGAAGCGCTCCAGCCGGCGGTCCAGCATGCGCCCGGCGAGCGTGAGGTGCAGGTCGTGGAGGCGGCGCTCGCTGTTGTCGGGGGGATCGACCCGGGGCCTCAGCATTTCGATCGAGACCGAGGTCTCGCCGGCCTCGGCCTCGTGGTGGTAGTGGGTCGCGAAGCCGCGTCCGGACAGCCCGCCCATGGGCGGAGCGGGGCGCTTCTCGCGGGCGGGCATGTCGGCGAAATACTTGGCGACGAGCGGTTCGACCTCCTCCGCGGTGACGTCGCCGACGACGATCACGGCCATGCGGTTGGGCGTGTACCAGTTTTCGTAGAACTCGGCGAAGCGGTCGCGGGGGGCCTCCCTGATGACTTCCTCGATGCCGATGGGGAGGCGCTTCGAGATGCGGTGGTCGGGGAGGGCGAAGGCGATCTGATCGACGAAAGTGCGCCAGCCGACCGAGTCGCGGGTGCGCTTTTCGCTGAGGATGATGCCGCGCTCGTCCTCGATTTCGACGGGATCGAGGAGCATGCCGTCGGCGTAGTCGCGGAACAGCTTCAGGCCCTCGTCGAGCATGGCGGCGTCGGACTTCGGCAGTTCCAGCTTGTAGACCGTCTCGTTGAAGGAGGTGTGGGCGTTGGTGTGGTTGCCGAAGCCCATGCCGAGCCGCTGGAAGTATTCGACCATCTCGCCGGCGGGGAAGTGCGTCGTCCCGTTGAAGGCCATGTGCTCGAGGAAGTGGGCGAGGCCCTGCTGGTCGTCGTCCTCCATCAGCGAACCGGCGTCCACGTAGAGCCGCATGCTGACGCGGTCGGGCGGCTCGGCGTTCGGGAGGATGGCGTAGCGCAGGCCGTTGTCGAGGAGCCCCCACGTCACGGCGGGGTCGGCGGGGATGTCGCTGTCCTCCTGCGGCAGGGGGATGGGATCGGCGGCGGCGAGCGGCGCGACGGAGAGGAGGGCGAGAGCGAGGGCGGCGAGCGACAGGGAGGGGCGCTGGATCATGGGCGGGCTTCGAGGATGGGGAAGGCGAGAGGAACGTTCCGCGTTCGGAGCGCATCCGGCAAGCGCGGACTTGCGGGGCGGGCAGCAGCCGGCCTTGCCTTGGCGCATTCGGGTTCGATGGAGCCAAGGCCCCCGGTCAGCCGCGGGGCATCGGTGTTCGGCTTTCGTTCCGAGCGGACTGCGCTCCCCGCCCTTCCCGATCTCGACGCACTTGCAAAGGAAGGCGGACGCGTGCGTACGCGGCGGCTGGCGCAGGGTGGCTCCATGCCCGGGCTGGTCGCAGGGGACTGAGAAAGGCCTGGAGACGGCCCCGGCTCAAGCTCAAGGTCCCCAAGCCTGTTGGGTTCGGCATCGGAGAGGCCGGTTCAATCCTCGCCGCCGGCGACGAAGACCCTTTCCACCGCCTTGACCGCCCGCCGCTCGTCTCCGCCTTCCGCCTCGATCATGACGGGCGCCCCCATCGAGGCGCAGAGCAGAACGAGGCCCATGATGCTGCGGGCGTCGGCCGTTTTCTCTCCGCAGCGCAGCACGATGGAGGCGCCATGGCGCTGTGCCGCGCGGATGATGCGCGCGGCGGCGCGGAACTTCAGGCCGTCGGCCCACGGGACGAGAACGGTGGAGCGCTGCATGGAGTCATCCGACCGACGGGCGGGAAAAGCGTTCAACGCTCCCCGCGGATTTTCGCCTGCCCGGCCAGGGTCCGCACGTGGCTTTCGACCGCCTTGGCCAGCCCGTCCAGGTGGTAGCCGCCCTCCAGCACGGAGACGAGACGGCCTCCGGCGTGCGCGTCGGCCAGACCGAGGAGGAGCTCCGTCAGCTCGGCGAAGTCGTCGTCGGTCAAGGTAAAATGCCCCAGGGGATCGCCGAGGCGGCTGTCGAAGCCGGCCGAGACCAGCACGAGCTCGGGCTTGAAGTCGCGCATCCGTTCCGCGAAGGGACCGCGGAGGGCGCCGCCGATCTCCCTCATCCCCGCCCCGGCGGGCAGGGGCACGTTCAGCGTGGCGCCGCGCCCCGCGCCGGCCCCGGTCTCGTCCTTCGATCCGGTCCCGGGATACCAGGGCGACTGATGGGTGGAGAAGAAGAAGACGCCGCCGTCCTCGTAGAAGATGTCTTGGGTGCCGTTGCCGTGATGGACATCCCAATCGACGATGGCGATGCGCTCGAGACCGTGTTCCTTGCGGGCGTATCGCGCCGCGATGGCCACGTTGTTGAAGAGGCAGAAGCCCATCCCCCGGTCCGGGGTGGCGTGGTGGCCGGGCGGACGCACCGCGCAGAAGGCGTTCCGGCAGGCGCCCGCGAGAACGCCCTCGACGGCGTTCAGCACCCCGCCGGCGGCGGCGCGGGCGACCCGCAGGGAATGCGGGCCGTAATGGGTGTCGCCGGTGCTGAGCTGGCCGCTCCCTCCCGAGACTTCGGAGAGCACCGTGCGCAGATAGCCGTCGGTGTGGGCGAGCAGGATCTCGTCGTCCGTGGCTTCGCGGCCTTCCACCTTGCCGCATGCCTCGACGAGACCGCACGCCTCGAGCCGGTCGAGGATGGCGGAGACGCGCCCGGGGGATTCGGGATGGCGCTCCCCCGGATCGTGGCCGGCGAAGCCGCGGTCGAGGAGAAGGGCGGTGCTCATGGCTCGCGGGTCACGGACGCCTGCGGAAGAGGGCGGAGCCGATCATTCCCGCGCCGCCGACGACGAAGAGGCAGGGAAACCAGATGGAATAGAGGGCCGCCTTGGAATCCTTCTCCAGCACGGCGGACTCCGGCGCCTCGGGGTCGAGGTGGCAGACCGTCTCCGTGTCCGCGCCGTAGCGCGACAGGAGGGGCTCCAGCTTGCGCCGCTCGCTCGACTCGACGGGGAGGCGCTCGATGCGGTCGCCGAGATAGTCCCGCCCGTTCCAGCGGTAGCTGTAGGTCGCCCTGGCCACGTATTTGGGCAGCCCGCGCTGGTTGGTCTCGCTGCCGTCGATCTCGAAGGACTCGATGCGGCAGGGCGTCTCGGCCCAGCCGTCCATCTCTGCGGCGCGCCGGTAGGAGCCCCAGAGGTAGGTGGCGGCGGCCCAGCCCGCCACGACGAGGAACAGGCCCATGAGGCATTTCCAAATCCGCCCGCCGAGATCGCGGGAGGGGGCCGGGGGAGCGGCTGGGGCCGATTCGTTTTTCACGTCGCGGAATGGTTGAAAGCTGGGTAGCTTAGCGCATGAGCGAATTATCCCAACAAATTACCGAAGACATGAAGACGGCGATGCGCGAGAGGAACGCCGCCGCCCTCGGGACCATCCGCATGCTGAAGTCGGCCCTCAAGAACGCCGCCATCGAGAAGGGCGGGGCCGACGCCGAGCTGACCGATCCCGAAGTCGTCGCCGTGGTCCGCCGCGAGGTGAAGAAGCGCCAGGACTCCATCGAGCAGTACCGCGCCGCAGGCCGCGCCGAGCTCGCCGAGCAGGAGGAGGCGGAGATCGCCGTGCTGCAGGCCTACCTGCCCGAGCCCCTGGGCGAGGACGAGCTGACGGCCATCATCGACGCCGCCATCGCCGAGGTCGGCGCGACCTCGCGCAAGGAGATGGGCGCGGTGATGAAGCTGGTGCAGGAGCGCAGCGCCGGACGCGCCGACGGGAAGACCCTCTCGCAGGCGGTGATGGCGAAGCTGGGTTGACCTCCCGAATGAAGATCTCGGCCATCCTCGTCGCCGCCGGCGGCAGCCGCCGCATGGGCTTCGACAAGCTCGCGGCCGACCTCGGGGGGGAGAGCGTGCTGGTGCGGTCGCTGCTCGCCCTCGCGGCCTGCCCCGAAGTAGCGGAAATCCGGGTCGCGACCGCGCCGGAGAAAGTCGGCGCCGTGACGGAGTCGGCGCGGCGGCTCCGGATCGCGACCTTCGTCGAAGCGGTCCCCGGCGGCGCCGAGCGGCACCTCTCGGTCCACGCCGCGCTGGAGCGGAGCGACCGGACCTGCCCGCTCGTCGCCGTCCACGACGCGGCCCGCCCCCTCGCGACCCCGGAGGCGATCTCGCGCTGCGCCGCCGTCGCGGCGGAGCACGGGGCCGCCGCCCTTGCCCATCGCGTGGCCGACACCCTGAAGCTCGCCGACGCCGACGGCGGGGTCGTCGGCGCCGTGCCGCGCGAAAATCTCTGGGCGATGGAGACGCCGCAGATCTTCTCCTCCGCCCTCTTGCGCGAGGCCTACGCCGCCCTCCTCGCGAAAGGCGGGACCGCGACCGACGAAGTCTCCGCCGTCGCCGAGATCGGCCATCGCGTCAGGCTGGTCGAGAACCACGAGCCGAACCCGAAGATCACCGTGCCGGGGGACTTGGAGATCGCCAAGGCGATCTGGCGGAGCCGCTAGCGTCCAGGCAGGCTAGGGTCGTCGGATAGAGCCGCTTGGACTCGATGCGGGCGCCCTTGCCGGGCGCGACAGCCGAAGCTCCGGACGATCGGGGAGCCGATCAGAAATGGTAGCGGAGCGTCCCCTGGCCGCTCACTCGCTGCCCGCC
>CAYMMC010000246.1:0-5114 GCA_964391125.1 uncultured Akkermansia sp. | reverse complement strand
GTGCGCCTCGTGCAGCTCTACCACACCACCTGCTACCACCACGGCGGCCCCACCGAGAACCTCGACAAGCATCTCCCCGAGATCTGCCGTGAGATCGACCAGGCCTCCGCCGCCCTCGTCCTCGACCTGAAGCAGCGAGGTCTGCTCGACGAGACCATCGTGATCTGGGGCGGCGAATTCGGCCGCACTCCCATGGGCGAGGTGCGCGACGGCGGCGCGGGCGGGCGCGACCACCACGTCGACGCCTTCACCATGTGGGTCGCCGGGGGCGGCTTCAAGCCCGGCTGCGTCCACGGGGCCAGCGACGACTTCGGCTACGAGGTGGTCGAGGGCGCGGTCCACGTCCACGATCTCCACGCCACGATCCTGCACCAGCTGGGCTTCGACCACGAACGGCTCACCTACCGCTTCCAGGGCCGCGACTTCCGCCTCACCGACGTGCACGGCCGGGTGGTGACGGAGGTGCTGGCTTGAACCAGGAGGGACCGCGCCGGGGCGGCCGGCGGCGCGGCGCAATCAGCCCTTGCCGCCGGAGAGGGCGGCCTTCGCCTCGGCGAAGCTCTTCTTCAGCTTGGCGTAGCCGCCGACTTCGTAGCCGGCCTTCTTCACGGCTTGGGCGATGGCTTCCTCGCCGGGGCCTTCGGCGGTCTTGGTGGAGACGATGGCGGCTTTGGTCTTGAGGTCGACGTAGACTTCGCCGACTTGGTCGAGCTTCTTCAGCTCCTCGGTCACGGAGAAGGCGCAGCCGCCGCATTTCATGCCCGGCACCTTCACTTCGAAGGCGGCGCCTTCGTCGGCGCGGAGCGAGGGAAGGGCGAGCAGGGAGAGGAGGGCGAAGGCGAGGGCGGCGATGGATTTCATGGAGGAGTTCGTGGTTTCGGGTTGGTGGCACTGTAGTCGGAGGTCCCTTTCCCCGCAAGCCCTGGCTGAGGCGCGCCTCAGCGGGCCGGGGCGAGGGAGAGCGGGCCGGAGGCGCGGAGGTGGCGGTCCCAGGCGCTTTCGAGGAAGCGCTGGCGGGAGAGGGATTCGGCGGAGCGGGGCTGGCGCAGGATCTCGGGGACGGCGAGGGCGGCGGGGATCTCGAGCTTGGCGGGCGGGGCGGGGAGGCGGTCGATCTCGCCCCGGCGATGCCGGGCGAGGGCGGCGTTGTAGGCCTCGGCGGTGGCGTTGTAGCTTTCCAACTGGGCGTCGAAGGCCTTGGTCTGCCCCAGGACGGCTTGGCGATGGACTTCGTAGGCCGACTGGAAGCGGTCCAGATAGCTCCTGCGGTCCCATTCGAAGCGGACGAAGTCGAAGAGGTAGCGCCGCAGCGCGTCGGTCTGGCCGGTCTCGGCGAGCTGGCTCAGCAAGGCCATGGAGGAGACGTAGCGGCGCACCACCGTGACGCCGTCGGCGGGGGAGGGGGGGCGGACGGGGGCCGCGGCGGCCTGTTGGGGCCGGGCACTCCCGTCCCCGTCGTCCTCGGGGGGGCCGTTTCCGGGGGCCTCCCCCCGGCCCGAGGCCAGGGCGATCTGGAAGGGCTCGACCCGGGGCAGCAGCAGCGGCGGCTCGTCGGACTCGGCCTCGCCCATGAAGGCGCGGTGGCCCAGGGCGACGATCTCCGCGGGGCTCTGGAGCGGAAAGCGCGAGGCGTCGCCCCCGCACTTCTTCGCGGCGAGATCGACCATGCCCTCGCGGTGGCGGGAGAGGTCGAGCCGACCGTCCTTGTAGGGGATGGCGGCGACGAAGTCGGCGAAGCCCTCGACGAACCACATCGGGGCGTGGGCGAGCCACTGGTGGGTGAGGGCGTGGGTCGTCTCGTGGATGAGGGTGCGGGGGTCGAAGTCGCGGGATTTGCGCCAGCCCTTGGCGCCGCGGACGAGCCCGAGGGAGGAGAGCGGGACGAGCATGGCTCGCTCCTGGACGAGATAGACCCCCGCCGCGTCGGGGCTGCCGCCGGCGGCGTGGTAGTCGGCGTCGCGGGAGAAGAGCCGCACCGGAAACTTTCCGCCCTCGGGCTTCGCGAGGGCGAGGGCGAGAGGGTGGGAGAGGACGCCGAGGTAGGTCGCCTCGAAAAGCGGGGAGAAGTCCTTCACCACCTCCTGGGAGAGGACGGCGTCGCATTCGAAGCGGAAGTTCCGCGTCTCGTGGATCTTGCCCTCCTTGGCGAAGGCTCCGTCGAAGAGGCCGGCCTCGATCAGTCCGGTGACGGAGCGGCTCGGCTCGTAGCCGAGGTTGAAGTATTCCGAGACGGCCTCCCATTCCCGGACGAAGCGGCGGTCGTCCTCGACGAGGCGCTCCAGGGGGATCGCGGCGGTGGCGCCGTCCTCCAGGGCGAAGGAGCCCTCGCCGCCCTGCACCGCGAGCAGCTTCGCCCGCAGGGTGCGTCCGTCGGTCGACGTCCAGACGCGGCGCGGATTCCAATCGACGAGCGGGTCGCCGCTGCTGAGGTAGCTGAGCTCCTCGAGACCGCGCAGCGGACCGGAGGGCGGGCCCGCCTCCTCGTCGTGGGCGGCGAGGGAGGGGATCGCGAGGGCCAGCAGGAGCGCCGACGGGAGGATCGACCGCGTCATGTTCCGAAGGATAGCCGAAGCGGAGGCGCCGCGGCAAGCCCGGAATGGGCCGCCCCGCCCGCGCCGGATGGAAAAATCGCTTTCCCCCGCCGGGGAATTCGCGTTCCCTGTGCGGACGGCCCGCCTCGGAGTGGCCGAGTCGCCGCGCCGCCGCGAACCCATCATGACACAGCCCCTGAACGACCGCATCGGATTCGATGGAACCCTGCCTGATCCGGGCCCTCGCGAGGACCCCCATAGCCGGGACTACCTGAACCTGAAGTTCGCGGCGAGGGGATTCCCCATCGTCGGCGACGAGGCGGACTTCCCCTTTCTCGAAATGGGGCGCTCCCTGATCCTCAACTTCCAGGAGCGGCTCCGCCTCCTGAAGAGCCATCGCCCCCCCTGCGACCAGCACCTCCTCGCCTGGCTCGACCGCCACCTCGCCGACACCGGGGTCTTCGCCGAGGGCGAGCCGAAGCTGCCCGACCCCCTCGTCCTCGAGCGGCACGGCCTCGCCCGGCTCCTCTCCCTGCCGCACGACGGCGACCGCTTCGAGTCGTCCATCGTCTCCAGCTACCGCACTTGGCAGGGCGTCTGCCACAATCCGGCGCAGGACCGGCGCACCACCAAGGGGGTCTTCCACGTCGCCGAAGGGGGTCTGCCCGTCGCGGCGGACAAGCTGGCGGTGCCGAAGGCCACCTTCGCCCGGCTTCTCCAGGCGGCGCTGCATCCGCCCGACGAGCTGCTCACCTTGCCCTACACGAGCCGCGAGGCGGAACCGATCCGCACCTTCGTCTCCCTTCTGCTTCGCCCGCTCGTCTGTCCCGAGGTGCCCGGCTTCACCGAGGAGAAGACCATGGAGATCCGCTTCTTCGCCCCCGGCAGCCTCGTCAGCAACCTCGATTTCGTCGAGTCCATCTTCGGGAACGCCGGCGATCCCTTCCTGCCGGAGAACGACGCCCGCCTCGACGTCGGGCACTGGACCGGCCACAGCGGCTGCGTCATCCTCGCGCCGCATCTCGTGACGCTGCGGAAGAAGGACCTCGGCCTGCCGCACGTCTCCGAGGCGACGGAGCGCCAGAGGCGCGACGGGATGTGCTGGAGCGACGAGGGCGAGCTCTACAACGACGGCTCCGCCTTCAAGATCACGGCGAGGGACGCGGAGGGCGTCATCGTGACGCTGATCGCCGACAACTACTACGGCTACTGCAAGAAGGAGGTGAAAGCCCAGATCAGCTTCGCCGCGAACCTCTACGGACTGGTCGAGGAGGAGCACGCCGGCGGCGCCCTCGTCTTCCCCGGCTTCGACCACGGGGAGGACTTCCGCCTCGACCCGCACCGCCGCGACGCGAACCACACCTTCGACGAACTCCTCGTCCTGCTCGGCGACCGCATCGAGCCGCAGCCCGAGGGCCACGCCGTGGACCGGCGCCACGGCGACATCCTCTACGTCCCGGAGGACGCCGACTTCGACCTCGCCACCCAGTCCGTCTCCTGGTCCCGCGGGGGGGAGCGGCGCGCCGTGCCTCTGCGGCCCGGGCGCACCTACGTGCTGCCTTCGGGCTACAAATTGGAGATGCGCAAGCCCTGGGCGGGGCAGCGCTGGCGCCTCATCGGGACGAACGCCGAGGGCACCTTCTGCCACAAGCCCTGCACCGTCTCCGGCGGCGGCAAGTCCGAAATCTCGAAATCCCTGGCCGACGCGATGGAAAGCGGTCCGGTGATCATGCCCAAGTTCGAGGCCGACATGGACCTGGTCGAGAAGCTGCTCGCCCGCGACTACGGCGACCGGGCCAAGAATCCGCGCGTCCCGGGGGCGAGAAGCCGCGCCATCCTCGACCCCGCGCGCTCTCTCGGCTCGGTGATGCGGCTCTTTTCGCCCAGCGACGACTTCACCGACGAATACAACGCCTTCATCGCCGGAATCCCGCGCTCGGCGAAGGACTTCATCTTCACCCTGAAGCGCTACTGGAAGCCCTACTGGGGCGCCGACTGGCGCAGCCGCTTCCGCGTCGACAAGATCAACGGCGAGCAGGGCTCCATCCTCAAATACCGGCTCGCCACCGTCGTCACGAGCTACCTCCGGGTCGGCTTCGAGCCCGACGGCTCGTGGCGCATGTTCAGCCTGCGCAAGGACTTCGCCCCCGCCACGAAGCTCCAGCGCGAGGACGACATCACCGCCTCCATCACCGTGCCCGCCGCGCGGCTGGACCGCGCCCTGATGCACCCCGAGGTGGACTTTCCGAGCTACAAGTTCGCCCAGAACTGCGAATACCGGCTTTTCCAGCGTCCCGACGACGCCATCCACCGCGGCTACGACAAGCAGACCGAGCTCGACTTCTCGCGCGGCGGCAACTTCTTCTCCAACTACGAGCCGAAGACCCGCCCGGAGGTGCGGGCCATGGTCGAGGACGCCATCCGCTTCGACCACTTCACCGATCCGCTCAAGGGAGCCCTCCGCGATTTCGCCGAGGCGGAGGGCAGCCCCTCCTACGCCATCAGCTCGGCCCATCCCCGCCTCGTCGACGGATCGCCCAGCGAGAACCCCCGCTATCTCCAGAACCGCGCCGACCTCCAGAA
>CAYMMC010000245.1:0-5125 GCA_964391125.1 uncultured Akkermansia sp. | reverse complement strand
CCCTGGAGCTGCCCCTGCGCGCCGTGACCGAGGAGGAGCTCGCCGCCGCCAAGGCCGAGATGGCCAGACTGGAGGGCGATCCCGCCCAGCGCACCCGCTACAACTGGAGCAAGCGCGCCGTGGACAAGCACGAGGCAATGAGCAAGGGCGCCGCCGAGCCCTTCGTGATGGAGCTGCACGCCCTGCGGCTCGGCGACGTCGCCATCGGCACCAACCCCTTCGAGCTCTTCACCGCCTACGGCGCCCAGATGAAGGCCCGCAGCCCCGCCGTGCAGAGCTTCGTCGTCCAGCTCGTCGGTTCCGGCGGCTACCTGCCCACCGAGCTGGCGGTGAAGGGCGGCGGCTACAGCGCCGTGATCCAGAGCAGCAACGTCGGTCCCGAGGGCGGCCAGAAGCTCGTCGACGAGACCGTGGGCGAGTGGCGCAAGCTGTGGGAATCCGACAAATGACTCCGCCGGGAGCCGGGGCCGCATTGCTCGCGAGGAAGCCATGAACCGGGACGACGCCATTTCGAGGATCGAGGAGGCCTGCAAGGCCATCGCCTTGGAGATGATGAAGATCACCCCGGCGGCCCGCCATCTCGGAGACGAGGAGGCCACCGCCGAGGTCGTCAAAGCCGCCTATCAGCTCACCGTCGAGCTGGAGGTGATCAAGAAGCGGCTGATCCGCCTGAAGGGCCGGGACGATTCGGCGCTGCTGTGAAGGCGGGCGCGGCCTCAGGTTTCGGAACTCGGTCGCGTGCCCAGCTCGCCGTCCACCTCGTCGGCCAGATCGGTCACCTTGGCTGTGGTCGGCGACTCCTCCTGCCAGATCTCCTCCAAGTCCGCGCTCAGATGCCTTTCCAAATCGGACGCCTCGTCGACTTGGCCCTCGTCGTTGTGCTCGGTCATGTCCATTCATTAGACCCCGAACGGACTCCGCGCAACCCCCGGCGGCGACCGCGAGAGGCGAGGGTCATCGCGGCGGGAGCGAGCGGGGGGCGCTGGACACCACGGTGGGCAGTCCCGGTGGAGCGCTGACGGGACGGTTGCTGAGGATGTTCCCGTCGTCGCCGCGCAGTTGCCAGAAGACCGTCGAGGAGAGGATGGTCAGCGCCCCCATGACGAGGAAGGCGTGGTGCAGCGCCTCGATGGTCCGGGTCGGATCGCCCTGGCCCTCCGGTCCGAGGAAGAAGGAGGCCGTCAGCGAAGCCAGGGCCACGCCGAAGCTGATGGAGAGCTGCTGCCCGGTGCTGGCGATGCTGCTCGCCTTGCTGGCGTCCGCGTCGCTCACGTCCGCGTAGGCGAGGGTGTTCATGCTGGTGAACTGCAGCGAGGCGAAGGTGCCCTGCATCAGGCTCAGGCCCAGGATGAAGACGATGGGGGTGCTGGCGTCGATCCGGGTGAAGAGCATGATGGTCAGCCCGATGAGCACGGTGTTGACCGCGAGGACGTTCCGGTGGCCGAAGCGGGTGAGGACGGCCTTGTTGAAGAGCTTGGTGGCGAGGGCCGCGAGGGCTTGCGGCGTGGTGAGCAGCCCGGCCTGCCACGGTTTGAACCCCAGTCCGATCTGGTAGAGCATCGGCAGCAGGAAGGGCATCCCGGCCATGCCGAGACGCGCGGCGAAGCCCCCCGCCACCGAGACGCGGAAGGTGCGCGTGCGGAAGAGCCACAGCGCCAGGATGGGGGCGGCGACCCGCCTCGCGTGCCAGAGGTAGGCGCCGATCAGGGCCAGGGCCGTCCCCAGCAGGGCCCAGGCCCAGATCGGGGGCAGGCTGTGGTCCCCCAGAACCTCGAGGACGTAGCAGAGCAGGGCCACCCCGCCGCCGAAGAGGACGAAGCCCCAGCGGTCCAGCTTCGGCGACTGCCCGTCCCAGTAGTCGGGCATGTGGCGCCGCACCATCCAAAGGCCGACCAGGGCGATGGGGATGTTGACGAAGAAGATGGCCCGCCAGTGCATCCATTGGACGATCACCCCGCCGAGGAAGGGGCCGATGAGCGGCCCGATCAGCGCCGGGATGACCACGTAGTTCATCACCGGGATCAGGTCGGAACGGGGGAAGGACCGCACCAGCACCACCCGGCCCACCGGCGTCATCATGGCCCCGCCGATCCCCTGAACCACCCGCGACACCACCAGCATGGGCACGTTGACGGAAAGCCCGCACAGGATCGAGCCGAGCAGAAACAAGCCGATCGCCGCCGTGAAAATCCGCCTGGTGCCGAAGCGGTCGGCCATCCAGCCGCTGACGGGGATGAAGACGGCCAGGCTGAGCGCGTAGCTGGTGAGGACGCCCTTCAGGTTCAGCGGGTCGGTGTCCAGGCTCTCGGACATCACCGGCACGGCGGTGTGGATGATGGTGGCGTCCAGATTCTCCATGAAGAGCGCCACCGCCACCAGCCAGGGGAGGCGGCGGCGGGTCGCATCGGAAAGGGAGGAGGGATCGGTCGGCTGGGCCATGAACGGGAGGAGGGGGCCACTGCCCCCTTCTGCGGCAAGATACGTCCTCCGCGAAAATCCGACAGTGCGGGACGCGGACGAGGGCTTGCCGGGGGAGTGGCGTTCGGCTCCTCTTCCCCGCCGCGGGGCCGCGCACGGGCTTGCGGACTTTACGAAGCGGGCAAACGCGTGTCCATTTCCCACGATGAAGCGGCGTTGGCTTGCGGTGGTCCTGGCGGTGTTCGCGGCGGTGTCGGCGTCGTTCCCCGGCGCGGCGCGCGCCCAGGCCGACTATCTCCGCTACTACGACGAGGACAAGCTGCCGAAGGTGCGCGAGTACTTCGACCGGGGCAGCTACGAGGTCGTCGTCCAGGTCTGCGAGTATGCCCGGCGGCGCGGGCAGCCCGCCTGGGAATGGCGGGTGCTGCATTTCGAGGCCCTCGCCGCGCTGGGGCGCTACGAGGAGGCCTACGAGGAGGCGAAGGCCACGGCGGAGCGCTTCCGCGAGGATCTGGGGGCCTTGCTGCGGCTGCACGCCTACTTCGAGACGCACGGGCACCGGGAGGACGCCGCCGCCCGGCTCGCCGACCTCGACGCGGCGGCCCGGGCGCTGCCGAAGCGCGACCGCGCGCCCCTCGACCTCGTCCATCTCGGCGAAGCGGCGCTGATCCTCGGCGCCGACCCCGCGAAGGTGCTGGAGCAGTATTTCGGCCCCGCCAAGGCGACCAAGCCGAAGGGGAAGGAGATCCCGCCCGGCTTGCTGGAGGCCCATCTCGCCTCCGGCCGGCTCGCCTTGGAGAAGGAGGACCTGAAGCGGGCGGGGGAGGAGTATGCCGCCGCCCTGAAGCTGGTTCCGGACGACATCGAGGCGCTCTTCGGCATGGCGAGGGCGCTGCTGCCCTCCGACCGCGAGGCCGGCGCGGGCTATCTGGAAAAGACCCTCGCCGAGGCCCCGTCCCACTTCGGCGCGCTGCTGCTGCAAGCCGAGTCCGCGATCAACTTCGAGCGCTACGGGGCCGCCGCGGAGCTGCTCTCCCGGGTCGAGGCGGCCAACCCCCGCCACCCCGAGGCCCACGCCTACCGCGCCATCCTCGCGGAGCTGGAGCGGGCCGACCACGCCGCCTTCGCCCGCGAGCGCGAGGCCGCCCTCTCCGTCTGGAGGGACAACCCGGCGATCGACCATCTCATCGGACGGGTCCTCTCGCGCAAGTATCGCTACGCCGAGGGGGCCGAGGCCCAGCGCCGCGCCCTCGCCTTCGATCCCGGATTTCTCCCCGCGAAGCTTCAGCTCGCCCTCGACCTCCTGCGCCTCGGGCGGGTCGAGGAAGCCTGGCCGCTCGCCAAGGAGGTCGCCGCCGCCGATCCCTACAACGTCCTCGCCTACAACCTGGAGGTGCTGGAGAAGGAGATCGCCAGCTTCGCCTCGGTGCGGACGGAGGACTTCATCGTCCGCCTGCCTCCGGAAGAGGCCGAGATCTACGGCGATCGCGTCGTCGAGCTGCTGACGGAGGCGAAGCGCGTCCTCGGCGAGAAATACGGACTCGTCATCGAGCAGCCCACCTTGGTCGAGTTCTATCCTGACCAGCAGGATTTCGCGATCCGCTCCTTCGGCTCGCTGGGAGGCGACGGTCTGCTCGGGGTGTGCTTCGGCTCGGTCGTGACGATGAACAGCCCGGGCAGCGTCACCGCGTCGAAGAGCAACTGGGAGGCCACCCTGTGGCACGAGTATTGCCACGTCGTCACCCTGACCGCGACCCGGAACAAGATGCCGCGCTGGCTCAGCGAGGGCATCTCGGTCTACGAGGAGAAGCAGCGCCAGCCGAACTGGGGGCAGGGGATGACCCCCGAATACCGCCGCATGATCCTGGAGGAAGGGGAGCTGACCCCGGTGCGGGACATGAGCCAGGCCTTCTTCCAGGCCAAAAGCCCGCGGCACGTCATGTTCGCCTACTACCAGTCCATGCTCGTGGTCGAGCACCTCGTCGCGCAGCACGGCATCGAGGCGCTGCGGAGCATCCTCGCCGATCTCGCCGAGGGCGTCCTCGTCAACGAGGCCATCGCGCGGCACACCGTGCCCATGGACGAGTTCGAAGCGGGCTTCGCCAGGGCCGCGGTCCGCCTCGCCGAATCCTACGGTCCCGGCGTCGATTGGCAACGGCCGCAGCCGGGGGAGATGGACCCGCGCAGCCTGCTCTCGGTCGGCGCCTTCCTGAAGCGGCATCCGTCGAACTTCGAGGCGCGGCGGACCTTCACCGCCCTGCTCGTCGAGCAGGAGAACTGGGACGCCGCGGTCGAGTCCGCCGACGCGCTCGTCCAACTGCTGCCCGACTACGTCGGCGAGCGGAACGGCTACTCGCTGAAGGCCCTCGCCCTGCGCGGGAAGGGGGACGTCGCTGGCGAATCCGCCGCGCTGGAGCAGCTCGCCTCGCGCTCGGCGGAAGCCTTCCAGGCCTATCGGCGGCTCGTCGAAGTCGGATTCGAAAGCGGCGACTGGGACGCCGTCGTCGCGAACGCGCTGCGGGGGCTCGCCATCGATCCCTTTGCCGAGCGGATCCACTATTGCCGCGGCTGCGCCCACGAGGCCAAGGCGGAGACGGATCTCGCGGTCCGCTCCTTCGAGAACGCCCTGCGCCTGGGAGCCGCCAACCCGTCGGAACTGCGCTTCCGCCTCGCCCAGGCGCTCAAGGACGACTGGCAGCCCGACGGC